>NZ_PNDS01000043.1 GCF_005886535.1 Pseudoalteromonas sp. S2755 | reverse complement strand
TTATCCGCAGCTCAGGTTATCCTAGTCTCAGGTAGAGTAACTTGACTCTCCCGTTAAGGGGAGACAGTACACTCGTTTCTCAGTCATGTGATAAGGAAACGACGATGAAAAAAATACTGCTACTAAACGGCAACCCCAAAACTAAAAGCTTGTGCCACGCTATCACTACAAGCTATGAGCAAGCGGCAAGCACCCAACATCAAGTACGCAGAATGGATCTGAGTGAGATGCACTTTGAAATCAATTTGATGTATGGCTATGAAGCAAGCCAACGATTAGAGCCATGCCTCAAGCAATTCCAAGAGAACTTATTGTGGGCGCAGCACATTGTGATAGTAAGCCCAATTTGGTGGTTGGCGTTACCAGCCAAGCTCAAAGGGCTAATAGATAGAGCATTACTTCCAGGCTTTGCTTTTAAATACAGTGAGGCCGGCACTGAAATTGAAAAGCTTCTAGCGCATAAAACCGCAAGAGTCATTCTCACCTCAGACACGCCGCAAACTTATTTGCAAGAAGTTGCTGCTGGGCTTATGGCTCAGCTAGAACATGGGACATTGGGATTTTGTGGTATAGAGCCAACTCAACATACGCTATTTGGCCCTGCGCACTTAGCCACTCCTGAGGTAATTGATAACTGGCTGAGTGAAGTGACAAGTCTAGCCGTGTGGGGTGAGTGAATAAAAACACACAAATTCTATTGCTAAGCTTATTTTAAATCAAAATTTGCAATGCCGAATGTTGCTATCTTTTACAGCAAGATGGCAACTTGGGCGGAGTGTATGCGAATTTGGAGTTTATTACTTTTTGCGTTTCCATTATTGGGAGCTGCAAATGAGCCAATTCTGCCACTTGAGCCAGCAATAGGGCTAGATGCCGACAAAGTCAGCTTGGGCAGAACACTTTTTTTTGATAAGCGACTTTCTCGAGGAAATCAGGTTAGCTGTGCGTCATGCCATCAACTTCCCAGTCATGGCGCAGATGTAAAGCCCCTTTCCAGTGGTGTTAATGGTGCACTTGGTGAGCTAAAAACTCCGACCGTTTACAATGCAGTTTTTAATATCCGTCAAGCGTGGGATGGCCGTGCGCAATCGCTTTATGATCAAATCGACTCACCCATCTTAAACCCCAAAGAGCATGATATGACTTGGCCAGAAGTCATTGCTAAGTTAAATCAAGATAAAGCACTGGCTGCGCAATTTACTAAAGTGTACTCGCAGGGAGTAACGAAGCACACGGTAAAAGATGCAATAGCGGCTTTTGAAGGGTCGTTAATCACAGTTAATGCGCCGTTTGACTTATGGCTTAAGGATAGCAGGATAAAGCTGCCTGAGTCGGCTATTGCCGGTTATGAGCTATTTAAACGGTATGGTTGTATTAGTTGTCATCAAGGGCGCAATGTTGGTGGCAATATGTTTGCCAAAATGGGCGCCTTTGGTGATTATTTTGGCGATAGAAACACGCCAATTCAAAAAGCGGATTATGGCCGTTATAACGTTACTGGCAATGAGCAAGATCGCTTTGTGTTCAAAGTACCGAGCTTGCGACTTGCTAGCAAACAAGCGTACTTTTTTCACGATGGTAGTCATAGCAGCCTAGAGGCCGCTGTTTCGACCATGGCCAAATACCAACTTGGCCGCAATATCTCAGACTCCGATATTAACAAGCTAGTTGCCTTTATTGACAGCCTAGCAGGACATCACCACGAAATGGATTTGGAAAATCACGAATGAAGAATAAGGCCTTCATTGGTGTGCAAGCATTATTGCTGTGCGCGCCAATTGCGCTGTTTGCGTACTTTTACTCGCAACAAGAGCTCAGTAGTCAAACACACCAATCACGAGTTACCCTGCTCTTTGAAGCCAAAAGTATTGATGCCAAACTAGATGCCGCGGTGTTACAAATGCTTAGTGCACAGCTCAATCAATATGATGAGTTAGCGCAATTAGCGCATGCCATTGACGCTTTGAATACACCCGAGCGGGATGCATTATTTGCAGACGCCACACCCGACATTCGCCAGCAATTTGATGCCTATCGTCAGCTACTCAGCAATAAAGTATTGCAAGTCGAATCCATTAAAACTGCGGCTGCAAATATTAAAAATAGCCTGCTTTATCTCCCCGAGTTACTAATCGAGCTGGAGCAGAGTGAGCCCGAACTGGCAACCCACGCCAATAGAATGCTTGCGAATTTAATGTTGGGTCAGCTCTACGAATTTGTCGCAGAGCCTTTACTGACCACCAACTCTGAAAGTAGCTTAGAGCAGCTTATCTATCAGCATTTTAATGTTGCCCTTGCTAACAGTGCAGAATTAAAAAAGGCAAAACAACGCTTTTTGTCTTTGCCGAGTGACCAAGCTTTTTCAGCACTTTACGCGGCATATAGCCAGCACCACAGTGAAACCATAGAAAAAACCAAGCATCAAAGTGAATTACTCTTACTGCTGACCATTGTGCTATTTTTGCTCTTGATTGTGTTTGCAAACCGACTTTATGTGGCCAAAAATAAAATTCTAAGCACCAGCCAAACTTTGTCCGATGCCGTTGCGCGTTTAACCGAAGGCTTTGCTCTTTTTAGTCGCAGCGGCAATTTGCTGCTCTGTAACAGTGCTTGGCGTAATCATTTCGCAATTACTGATAGTGAGAAAATGCCACGCAAACTAGAAGAGTGGCAGCGGCAGTTTGGAGAAATTTTTAACTCCGACGCCAATTTGCATCAAACCGAATCTGGCGCTTGGTTACAGGTAAAACAAACGAACACACATAATAATGGCCAAGTGTTTGTGAGTGTTAATGTCTCTCTTTTTAAACAAGCGGAAGAAGAGCTTCGCAAGTGGGGCCATGCTATTGAGCAAAGCCCCTCTTCTATTGTGATCACTGACCCTCGTGCTCGCATTGAATACGTTAACCCTAAGTTTGAACAAGTTACTGGGTATTCACTTGAGGATGTGAAAGGACAAACACCCAAAGTACTAGGCTCCAAACAAGGATTTACCGACTACAAAGCGCTGTGGCAAACCATCAAACAAGGCAAAGTCTGGCGTGGTGAGTTTTACAATCGCCGTAAGTCTGGAGATTACTATTGGGAGTATGCGTCTATTTCCCCGATTAAAAACCAACAAGGGGAAATCATTAACTTTATTGCGATCAAAGAAGATATCACTGCACAAAAAAGCGCAAGTGCACAGCTTAAAACCGCAGCGGCGGTATTTAATGCAACGCAAGAAGGGATCATGACCACCAACGCAAAACTTGAGATCACCGCGGTCAATCCTGCTTTCACCAAAATTACTGGATACGAAGAACATGAAGTGCTTGGTCAACGACCTAATATTTTAAGTTCAGGTAAGCATGACAAACATTTTTATGAACAGATGTGGAGTACCCTCAACTCGCACGGACAGTGGGCGAGTGAGATCTGGAACAAGCGTAAAGACGGTACTTTATATCCAGAGTGGCTAGCAATCAGTGTCGTGCATGATGACAAAGGGCTTGTGCAGCAATACGTTGCCATATTGTCTGATATGACCGAGCGCAAAGCGCAAGAAGAGCAGATTGAATATCAAGCCTATTACGATGTGTTGACCGGACTGCCGAATAGAACGTTATTACTTGAGCGCATTGAGCAAGATATTAAACGCATGAGCCGTACTCATCATCAAAGTGCAGTGTTATTTATTGATTTAGATAGGTTTAAGCGTGTCAATGATACCATGGGTCACGAGGCCGGAGATGCCTTACTTATCTCCGTAGCTAAGCGCTTAAACGGCCTGCTGCGTAAACGCGATACCTTGAGCCGCTTTGGTGGAGATGAGTTTGTATTATTATTGAGCCAAATTGCGCATCCGGATCATGCTGCTCAAGTAGCCGATAAAATTGTCAAAGCACTGAGCGAACCATTTGTGATCAACGGCTTTGAGGTATTTACTGGGGCAAGCATTGGGATCGCGATTTTACCAAGTGATGCAAAAGATCAAAAAGAGCTATTACGACTTGCCGATTTAGCCATGTATAAAGCAAAAGAGGCGGGGCGCAATCAGTATCATTTCTTTGCTCAAGAAATGCAGCAGCAGGTGAATCGGCGAGTTGAACTGGAGCAGCTGCTCCGAGCTGCGCTTGAACATCAGCGCTTAACCGTACATTACCAACCGATTGTCGATACGGTGTCGGGTAAATTATATGGTGTCGAGGCGCTCATGCGCTGGCCTATTGATTTCGGCCAGTATATTTCTCCTGCTGAATTTATTCCGGTCGCTGAAGAAAGCGGCCTTATTGCTCCTCTTGGTGAGTGGTTACTTGCTAAGGCATGTAATGATATTCGCAGGTTAAATAAAGCGCTCGGCATGAATTGTTATTTGACGGTAAATGTCTCGAGTCAGCAGTATCGACTCGGCTTTAACGCCACTATCATTAAACAAATCATGCAGCAATCAGGCTTTTTTCCAGAGAACCTAACGCTTGAAATCACAGAAAGCATCTTACTTGAAGATGATAAAGCCGTAACCGCTTGGTTGCAAAGCCTGCGGGCAACGGGGGTCAACTTAGCAATCGACGATTTTGGCACTGGATACTCTTCGCTTAGCTATCTTAAACGCTTCCCCATCAATATATTAAAGATCGACCGAGGTTTTATTCAAGATATAGATCAAAACCAAGATGCTGCCGTTTTGGTCAACGCGATTTTGTCGATGGCGGAGAGTTTGTCGCTCAAAGTGATAGCCGAAGGCGTAGAACAACAAGGACAACTAGATTGCTTAAAAGGCTTGGGCTGTCAGTATGTGCAAGGGTACTTTTATGCCAAACCAATGGCGATTGAGGAATTAATCGATTGGGTTGAGCAATTTGCCATTGCATCGGAGCGAGCATCTCCTAAGTTGTGGTTGGATTGAGGTGTGTGGCAGTTAAATTGCAGTATGGGGTGTTGTGATCCAATGAGAGCTGATATCTGGGCCCGTGAATGGGTTTCCAATCAAATAGAAAACCGTCCTAAATGAGTTGGCAAAGCTGTTTCGCTTTGCCAACTACTCAACGCAAAATGGCAGTGAGTAAAATTAAGATCTGTAAAAGTAGGCAAAGTACATTAGTAACAATGATTGCCATTCGCTGAAATCTCAGCCCATACATCAGCCAGAAACTAAACACCATTACATACCCGATTAAAAACGTAAAGGACAAGTTGGTTGGGCCTTGGCGCTCAAGCTCGCTAAGTAGCTGGCCGAATAATGCGATAAAACCGATACCGCCGAAGAACACTCCGGCGAAATCCCAGTAGGTATCTTTCGTTTGATAAAAGCCTGCCAGCCATGTTTTCATTCGCTTACTTCCTCTGATAAGTAGATATCCTGATAGTGATTGATACGGGCAACAATATGGTCATGGTGAATAGTGCAAAAACGGTTAACCACGACTACGTCACAGCCTGCGCTAAGTGCGGATCTTACCCCTTGATCTGAGTCTTCAAATGCAAGGCATTTAGAGGTTGCAACTCATAGTCGTTTGGCCGCCAATAAAAATGGCTCAGGGTGAGGCTTACCTTGCCCAACATCATCTGCGGTAATTAATATTTCAGGAATAGGTAAACCTGCCGTGGTGAGTCGTGCAATTGCATTGTGACGATTTGCAGAAGTTGCAACGGCCCACTTGCGTTGCTGTGCTTTTATTTCGCTTAAAAACGATTTAGCTCCAGGAATGGCTGTGACGGTATGAGCAAGGTCGGCTTCTGCTTGTTCCAACAGCTCGACTTCATGCTGGCAATCTAAATGCGGAGTAAATTGCTCTATAAAGTCTTTGAAACGTGCACCTCTGCCCGTAGTTAATACCATTTCTAAATCGACATGATGTTTCTCACACCAAGGCGCGACGGCCTGTCGTACTGCAACTTCAGAATCTACAAGTGTGCCATCCATATCGAATATCAATCCCTGATAATGGTTCAGGTTGAGTGAATTAAGTGCCATTTTTACTCCTTATGATAATGTTTCATGCATAAACAGGCGTTTATTTATATTAAACCGGCTTTATCATGCATGTATGTGCAAATAATACGCTTGTATCTCGATCTTTTTCAAGTAAAATTACGCAAAAACATGCAGGAACATGCAATGCTATTGGCAGAACGTCATCAATTCATTCTCGATCAGCTTAATTTACAAGGGCGGATCACCTCAGTGTCCTTGGCGCAAACGCTTGATGTGAGCGAAGACACAATCCGTCGGGATTTAAACAAACTGGCTGAGCTTAAGCTCCTGCGGCGTGTTCATGGTGGCGCTTTAGCGCTGCAGGATAATACTCCTGACTATATCGAGCGTTTAGATAAACCCGATACCAGTAAAATTCGTTATATTGAACCTGCCTTAGCGATGCTCGTGCCTGGACAAACGATAGTGATTGATTCTGGCGAGACGTGCCGTTATTTGGCACAACACTTACCTAAAAATATGCCGTTGACTGTGGTTACGGGTTGTCCACTGATCGCCAAAGAGTTGGCTTATCATTCGCTGGTGGATGTGATTTTATTGGGCGGCCCGATGTTTAAACCAGCAATGCGGGTGGTAGGCATGACGGCGATCGAAATGGTGAAACGGATCCGTTTTGATATTGTTTTTATGGGGATTTGCTCGTTCCATATTCACCACGGTTTTAGTGCAAGCTATATTGAAGAAGCGGAGATCCTCTCTGCGACTATTCGTCAAAGCGATCACACTGTGATTATGGGACCGAGTAATAAACTAGATAAAGTCGCTACTTATCAGATTGTTACTGCTCACGAAATTGACACAATTATTACCGATGAAGAAATCAATCCAAGCTTAAAAAAGCAGATTGAGTCGCTAGAGATAGTGCTTACTTTGGTCTAGGTTAGTACGGAGCCACTTGATTGCTTGAGTAGCCTACTTACGGTTGAACTAAGCAACCGCTCATTTAAGGCTTTAATAAGGCAAAAATGTGATTGTTGTAGAAACGCTCATTTTTGAATATAGCGCGTTTTAACACCGCCTCTTGCTCAAAACCTGACTTCTCTAGTAGCCTCATTGATGCATGATTGTCGTCAAATACTGCGGCAAAGATCCGTTCAATATTGGTCTTGTTAAATACCTCTGAGGTAATGTGCAAAATGGCTTTATGAGTAATTCCTTTACGCCAATGACTTTTTGCGAGCCAATAGCCTATTTCACCAGAGCGCTGATATTCAAACTCGCCAGGATTAACACCTATACAGCCGATAAGCTGCTGACCATCGCATATCGCTCGAATATGGCCGTGTTTACTTCCCTCATTTATCCACCATATTGCATCTTGCTCGGTGTAAGGTTGCGGAATTTTTGTTGATAAATACCGAACAACATCAGGATCGTTCAAAATCGCGACTATATTGGCGACATCATTGGCTCGGAATGGTCTTAGCTTGAACATTGAACTCCCTTTAAATCGATTTTAGCTTATATTCATCAATAAGTTACCATTCCCTTTCGAGGTATACAATGTGTGCATTGTGTAGAGAAAAGCAAGCTGGGGCTGGTTGTCGCCATTTGATGTTATTTTGCGTATTTTAATTTCATTGTGTCTGGAGAAATCGCTGCTGTTGAAGGGCAAGAAAGCGGCGTGATGCGTGATGATGCGCACAGGCCGGATAATCAAATTTCATCTGGCCGTTTTGGTAATGTGTTCGAATTCTCTGATAATTTTATCACAAGAATACATATTTACGTTGATCCAGACTTCTCAAGCCAAGATAATGCTAGAATTTCAATATTATCGCGTTAATGTTGACCGTTTTGATAAAGAAAAGGATAGCTGAACTATGGTTTTCTCTGACAGTGAAAAAAACACCTTACTAGCCCTCAAAGGAGTCGGCCCAACAGTGATAAAGCGTTTTGAAGAAATCGGTATTTGCAGTTTGAGCCAGCTTGCGACTTATGAAGTTGAAGAAATTGCAGAGCGAGTCGCTTCAATGTTACGAACAACTTGTTGGAAAAACAGCCCACAGGCTAAAGCTGCGATCCAAGCTGCAATCACAAAAGCGCGTGAGACCAGCTAATGTGTAAAGCCCCTTTACAAAAAGGGTTTACACAATGAAGTTCACTAGCTTAAACCCAAGCCATTAAGCATATTTTCTGGGCTTACTTGACGGTTTATTAAGCAACAGTTTCTACAAAGTTGAGATCAAAACGTCCGTCTGGATCTTCTACTTTGATAAGCTCGTTAAGCGGTTTATTTTTTAGCGCCTTATTTTCAGCAAAGATGTCTAGTAATATTGGTTTTACTTCGTTTCCGCATAGTGCCTCGGCGAGCGCTTCATGAGATAGCTTGAACAACAGATCCATATTCTCATTTTCATCTTCAGTGAGCTCTAGATCCTCCCAACTCTCAAAAATATCTCTTAACTTAGCGACTTCTGGGCAGTCCTCTTCAAAGTCAGATAAAATAATAAATTCATCTGAGGCAACGTTTTTATGCTGTTCAAAATGACTTTCCGGCAGGCTGTAGATATTCCAATTTACATCGTAATGCCAAAACTCAACAGATAATAACATATGCGAGTAGGCGCTTTGATTTACATAAAACTGTAGTTCGTTGATGCGCTTTTTAATAAGTGTAATTAAAACATTTTCATAGGCTTCAATAAGCGTATTTTTATCAAACATAATGTATCCTGACTGCGGTCTTAAATGCTAAGACTACGATCTCCTAAATATGATGTGCTGGCTATATGCCACTCTACTACGTATACGCGAACCTATGCTACCGCACTAAAAGCGATTTATCCAAAACACGCTAATTTAACCATCTGTTTACTAAAAACGCCAGCTTAACGGCAGCAAATATAGTTTAAGTCTAACGCAAGCATGAAGATCAGAATAAATTTGCTATTTCGTTATGGAGCCACTGGACGATAGGTCCTTTACTTTGGTCTCTACGTTGTACTATACCCATTTCGACAATTAGAGGGTTAGGAATATGCTCGGTTGACAGCTCGACGAGTTCGCCCATATACCACGGCGTGTTGACAACATGCTCAGGTACCAACGCCCAACCAACCCCTCTAATCACTAAACCCATGATGTAATAGTAACTATCGATATGCCAGTGACTTGTAGATATGGCTTGTGACTGAGTATTTCCAATACGATCACGTATTACAAGCTGTCGATGCAGATTTAACTCCTCAATACTCGGGGCTGGGTGTTGTGCAAGCGGATGATGAGGGGAGCAGACCAAGACTTGTTTAAAACTGCTAATTGAGGTGAAATCCAGCGATTCTGGTAATGGTTTCTGGTGAAATAAAATGCCTATCTCAGCCCTTTCTGCACTCACCCATTGCGCAATATCGTCTTGGGAGCCGTTGATAATAGCTAATTTTAATAGCGGAAATTGCTGAGCTAGTCGTTCAAACAAAGACTCAAATGCGATGATGGGTACAGCTTCATCCATAGCAACGGTGAGAGACACCTCTTCACCATAATTAAGTGAATTGGCTCTTGATTGCAGTCGCTGACATTGCATAAGCACCGCTTCGGCTTCTTTAAACAGATCGAGACCAGCTTGATTTAACACTGGTAGTCTGGCTGAGCGGTCAAAGAGTGCAAAACCTAGATCAGCTTCCAGATTGGCAATTGAGGTGCTGACACGAGATTGCGCTTTTCCCAAATGCCTTGCCGCAGCTGAAAATGACCCCAGCCTTACTGCGGTGACAAAGGCTTCAAGTTGATCGAGTGTCCAATGCATAATGATTAACCTATCCGAATTTCGGATGGATACTAACTTTGACCAATCTCAGTTGCAAGGATAATAACCACTTTTCACGCTTAAGGATTTCATCATGTTGTTAGATTCAACGAGCAAAGCACAAACTGAGGACGCTAATGTTACCCGCACTTTTTGGCGCTACACCATCCCTGCCGTTGTCGCAATGATGGTCAATGGATTGTACCAAATCGTCGATGGTATTTTTATTGGTCACTACCTTGGTGCTCAGGGGTTGGCCGCTGTAAACCTTGCTTGGCCCATTATAGGGATCATTATCGGTTTTGGTGTTCTAGTGGGGATGGGATCTGGTAGTTTGCTATCGATTTATCGTGGTGCTGACGACAATACAAACACGCAGCAATTGATAAGCACCAGCTTTTGGCTTATCGCCATGTTGACTGTGTTTGTAATAACTATCCTTGTATTATTCGGACCGACACTACTGGAGATACAAGGTGCTTCAGGTGAACTTTTACACTCCAGTTTAGACTACTTACAGATATTGAACTGGGGGCCGGGGTCACAATCGCAGCAGGTGCATTACCATTGCTACTAAGAAACAATGGTAAACCGGAAATTGCAACGGCTGTGCTAATTGTAGGGGCGCTCTGCAACATAGTACTCGATTATTTTATGATTGTAGAATTACGTTGGCAACTACTCGGCGCTGCACTTGCTACGCTAATTTCACAAGGGATAGTTGCACTTGGCGCGCTTTACTTTTTACTCAACTCTTGTGGAGAAAATAAGCCGAGAGGAGCACTTAACCTCTCTCTAATCTTCGAAATATTTAAGCAAGGCGCTGCAGGGTTGGTAATGTTCTTGTATTTTGGCTTTATCATTGCGTTACATAACAAGCAGTTGCTGATATTTGCCAGTGAAGTTGAGGTGGCGGCTTTCGCTGTGGTTGGTTACCTTGGCGTTATTTACTATTTTATTGCAGAAGGTGTGGCCAGTGGTGTCCAGCCGCCCATCAGTTATTATTTTGGAGCTGGCCTTTACCAGCGCATTCGCATTATGTTTAAGCTAGCGCTCAAAGTGAGCTTGGGTTTTGGTGTGGTGATGGTAACGGTGTTTTATCTATTTCCAACGTATGTACTTGGGCTCTTTAGTGAGGATTTGGCTTTGCTCAACGCAGCCGAGCGCGGTTTGCAGCTACATCTATCCACGTTATTCTTGGATGGCTTTATATTTCTTACCTCAATGTACTTTGTTGCGGTTGGCAAAGGCGGTAAAGCCTTGGCTATTTCACTTGGAAACATGTTGGTGCAATTGCCGTTTTTATACGTATTACCTTTGTGGTTTGGTGTTGATGGGGTGTGGCTTGCGGTACCTATTTCAAACATCACGTTAACTGTTATTATCATCCCTCTGCTTTGGCGTGATTTATATCAGTTAAAGCGTGCAGATATGGAAGCTACGTCAGGTGATAAGCAGTGCGCTTAATACTGAGGCGCTTATTTTAAGCGCCTTCTTGGCGTTATCTTTGCCGTACGTAGTAATTTTTTACCACGCAATCTAAATATCTCACAGCATTCACATGTTTAAATTTAAGCGGCTCATTTAGTGTTCCGAATAAAGGTGTTCCACCACCTAAAATAGTTGGAATAGTTGTGATTATTAGCTCATCAATGAGATCTTGTTGTAGAAAGCTTTGTATGGTTTTTCCGCCATCAATGTAAAGGGTTTTAAAGCCCTGCTGAGCCAGTTGTTCGACGATATCTGTCAGTTCACCTCGTACAAGCGATACCTTATCCGCAAAGACTTTTGGTACCTCTTTAAGTGTATTACTCAATACAAAAACAGGTTTGTTGTATGGCCATTCGCAATCAAACCCTTGGATTGTCTCAAAGGTATTTCGCCCCATAATGATGGCATCTACACGGGCCATAAAATCGGCGAACCCCAAGTCTAAACCTTCAGGGTTAGGTAATTCGTGTAGCCAGTCTAAGCGGTTATTTTTATCCGTGATAAAGCCGTCGAGGCTTGCCCCAATATAGACGATGTTTGCCATTTTATACTCCGGTTGAACCCTATACCATTTCAAGATAAAATAAATTCTACATTGTAGAATTTATTTTATCTTAGCGAGAGTAAACAATGAGTGTCAAGGATAAAAAGCGTGGCCGACCGCTAGCGGAAGATGAAGCACTAAGTCAGGAGCGGATCATACAAGCAGCCAAATTGCAGATGAAGGAAAGTAGAAAAGTGCCTAGTATTCGAGCGTTGGCGAGCAGCCTACATGTCGATGCGATGGCAATTTATCATTACTTTAAAAACAAGCAGGCTTTGCTCGAAGCTTTGACCTGCTCTTTAGTCGATGAAATCTATGAACCTAGCTGCGCTGAAAAGTGGCAAACAGAACTACAAAAGCTCAGTGCAAGTTATTTACAGCTACTCGATGACTATCCAGGGTTGTTAACTGTGCTGCTGTCAATGGACTCAGTAGGTCCAGCTCAAGTATTTCAAACTCGATTTGAAGAAGTGACTCAAACGCTTGAATTACAGGGACAGGCACAACAAGATGCGATTTGCTTACTGGTTGATTATTTACATGGGGTAGCACTCGCTATGGAGTGTAACCCAGATAGAGAAGCGTTAAATGTCTCGATGACAAGCGGTGCAATTGCACTAATTTGTAAAGCGATTGAGGCTTAAGTGTCATTGCGTTGTGGCGTTGTAAAGGGGCATTACAACACATAGAGGCGAAGTACCTGTTAGGGGCGCTTGAGATAACGGTTAGGAGTGACGCCAATTATTTCTTTAAAATCTCTAATAAGGTGGGACTGATCGGTATAGTTCAACTGAGCAACAATATCAGCCATTGTAGTCGCATCAGATTCAAGCATTGCAAGCGCTTGGTGCAGGCGATACTTTCGAATTAGCCATTTAGGACTAAAACCTATGTAGTGTTGGCAAAGCCTTTGTATTTTTCGTATTGGCATGTCGCAGTGTTTAGCAAGTTGCTCAACCGTAAAAATATCGCTGTGATCTTGCAAGGTGTTGAGAATATATTCAGCCATAGCAGCACCTGTGCTTTGAGGGAGTGTAAACGACATTAAAAATTGTGATAGCACTTTTACCCGCTCTGCATCGTCACTTGCCGTCGTTAATGAAGCAACAAGTGAGCTCGACGGTACATCGCAAAGAGACTCCAAAGAAAAGGTTTTGTCTATACATGTCAAAGGGGTGATATCAAATTGCTCCACTAGGGCACCGACCCTAAATTTAACCCCCAAGATCTGTCCTTTTCCGCGCATCGTGTAATCGTATACTTTGCTTACAGGGCCAATAATTTTTATTTCATCGGTACTTTGCAGCAAATGAAAGTTAGGATCTGGTAGGTTTCGTTGTGTATGGGTTTTATTATCCGGCAAACACCAGTCGACAAACCAAAACTGATCTATAAGACCTACTAACTCTGTAGATGGGAAATACCGTCTGAGTTGGTAATTTGGAGCGCTTTGTTGTTGATGGAGTATACCGTTAATTTGGCTATGGTTAGATTTCATCGCTGCCTTGTTATGGATAAAGCTCTTCGCTTGTTGTCGCGTTTTTACAATACCAATTTTAAATGGCGTGCTAGATTTAAAACAAGCGGCATAAAACTGCAGAGCAAGGTCAAACTCTTCTACTATAAAATTAAGGGAAATGGGATGCAACTAACTGGTGTGTATGAAATTATCAATTGGCAAGAAACTACAGAAAAACAATTTGATGATGGCGCTAAACTTTCCAAAGCCATGGTGAGCCTCTGTTATAAAGGTGAAATAGAGGGTAACAGTGAAGTTTACTATCAGCTTCATTACACCGAAGCAGGAGATGTTGAATTTAATGGCTTTGAGGCTGTAACAGGTTGTTTTTCTGGACAACAAGGTAAAATTGTATTGATGCACAGCGGCCGTTTTAAGCACGGGAAAGCACAGAGCAATTTTACCGTGGTACAGAGCGACGTTGACAATATTGCTGTGGGTGACAAAGGATCATTTGAGTCAACTGAAGGCAAAAAAGCAAACTATCAAATAACACATAACTGATAGCTTTAATATTATCGCGTTAGGCCAAGTAGCGGTGTCTTCTCATGTCTAGCGTGTACAGCGCATCAACTAACTCTGCAAAGTGACTAATGACGACATCTGCTTGTTCTGCGTAATGAGGTTTGTCATTGGGGGCAAACAAGCATGACGGCATATTGGCGTTATGTGCCGCCTCTATATCGTAGAGGTAATCACCAACATAAACACATTGATAAGGTGGCACTTGCCACGTCTGAGCAACCTGCAGCAGCGCGGCAGGGTCTGGTTTGGCTGGCGCATCGTCCCTCGTTAAAATCAATGGGATTGGCAACCCCGCTGTTTTAAGCTTCAATCGCGCCGCTTTTGCAAAGTTTCGGGTCACGACGGCTAGCGGAATTCCCATTCTCGAAAGTTGTGCAATACACTCCTTAACTCCAGGAATAACATCACAGTGCTGTGCATCACACAACTCATGTTGGTGGACGATGTTCATAGCTTCTTCACGCATGTAAGGTGAAGGTAATGCACTGATAAAACTGAGTAAGTCTTGTCCCACTGGACAGCCTATTTGCGCCCGAATAAGTGAAAAATCGAGTTCAGATGTCACTAGGGTGCCATCTAGGTCAAAAATGATGCCTTTAACCGGTATCCTATCCATTTTTAATATCCTTTGGTTTCGCATATGTACTGCGTAGCCCTACTTAAAGGTAGGTACGTAATTGAAGTTTGTAAAGATCAAGGCGATGGAGTTTTGCTTTTGCGAGATAAGTGGCTCACCGATGAAAACAGTGGGCCACTTTTTAAGCCTGACGAGTACTTTATGCAAGTTTGCGTAGTAGCCCTTGCGTGTTTTGTTTCATGGTGTTCGCCACCATAAAGTAACCAATCACGGCAACGAACGCTGCGCCTGTGGCTGGCCCTAACAGCCAAATATAAGGGTGAAAGCGACCATCCACATCAAACGTTTGGACTTGGATCACAAAAAGTGCAATATCGCTGACCACAGCAGCTACCAGCCCTGCCAATCCGCCAAGTAATAAAAACTCATAAAGCGTGGCGAGCTTTATTAAACGACCTTTAGCACCGAGGGTACGTAAAATAACGATTTCCTGCATACGTTCGGCGAGGCTCGCCTGAACCTGAGAAATTAGTACCAAAGAGCCACTGATAAGTACAATACTCAGCACAAAACTAATCGCCAATGAGACTTGAGAAATCATCGACTGTGCCTGTTTAAGCTGGCTTTGAATGTCTATCATGCTGATTGTTGGATACGCTTTCAAGAATTGACTAATCACCTTAGTATCGGTTGTTTCAATCTTCGCGGCAGTAAAGTAAGTCACTGGGAATTGGCCGGCGATTTTATCGTTAAATATCATGACAAAATTAGGCTTCAGCGACCCCCAGTTGACACTACGTAAACTCGTCACTTTGGCTTCAATTGTTTGACTATTGATTAGGAAGCTAAGCGTGTCTCCCACTTTTATCCCTACTCGCTCAGCAAGCCCTTGAGCGACGGAAACTTGAAGTGCATCAGAACCATCAAACCACTTGCCATCGACTATTTCATTACCCGCTGGCAATTCATCTAACCAGGTAAGGTTGAGCTCACGCCCTACCCCATCACGAGCATCTTCGTCTTTTTCTTCACCTTCTTGCAGTGAGACTCGGCGTGCAAACTCTTCACCATTTAATGCATTGACACGACCCAAAAATACGGGATAAAAATGTTCATGTTTGATGCCACTTTCATCGAGTTTGCTTTGCATTGGCTGAATTTCTTGTTCCGTGATGTTGATAAAAAATGCATTGGGGGCGTCTTCTGGCACTTGCATTTGCCAATCTGAGATCATGTCATTTTTTAGCACTACTAAAAACAACATCAATTTAATAGCAAGAGCAAAGCTAATAAGCTGTACCGCATTTGCATTAGCACGCTTTTGCAGTGTAGCAATGGCAAGAGACCAACTTGAGCCTGGGCTCAACCCCAGTTTTCTACCCGCTGAAAATAATAGTCGTGAGATCACGTATAACACGACCATCAGTAGCAAGGTTGCGCCGAATAAAATCGCGGTGATCTTAATGTCGCGACTAAATAACCACATCAAGCCAAAGATAGTTAAAACTGAGAGCGCCATATGAATTCGACTAATCGCGATGGTATCTCCAAGGTTGCGTCTTAGGACGCGCAGCGGTGGGATATCAAACAAATCTAATAGTGGTTTTAATGAAAACATCATGGCGCACACCACACCCACGGCAATGCTCAGCAGCCAAGGCCTAAACCCTGCTTCAGGCAAAGCTGTATCCATAAAATTAATTAGGTAAGAGGCGCCAACATTTTGCAATCCATAACCAATGGCGAGGCCAACCACAACAGAGAAAAAGGTCACTAAAGAGAGATGTAAAAGATAAATTCGGCGAATAGTTTTGCGGCTACCGCCGAGTGTTTTCATCATGGCGACGGGGTCATATTGACGTTCACAATAACGCTTTGCAGATACCGCCATCGCCACAGCAGCAAGCATGATCCCAAAGAGCCCAGCAAGGAGTAAAAAGCTCTCGGAGCGAGCTAAGTTTTCACCTAAGGGTGATTGTCTGTCTTTTATTCCCTGCCAAGATTGATTGCTTTTGAGTTGCGGCTTGAGCCAAGTGTAATACTCTCCCAATTGTTGCTCTGAGCCCGAAAATAGTAGGCGATAAAATACCCGACTACCGGGTTGAATGGCTTTAGTCACCGGAATATCATCATAATTGATGAGGACGCGTTTGTTCCCCGCCAGCGAAAAGAAAGGCGCATCAGGCTCGTTAATGAGCACCTTACTCACGGTAAATTGCCCTGCCCCTATTTCTACTTTATCACCAACTTTTAAGCCTAGTGAGTAAAAGAGGCCTTCGCTAAGCCATACATTGCCCTTCTTTGGAGCTGCTTGAACTTGGTAATTCTCGCCCTCTAAGCCGTCTCTTAAAGTAAGCTTACCTCTAAGCGGGTATGTCTCTGTTACGGCTTTTAATGAGCCAAGTATTAACTCATCGTTGGCAAATAACATAGAGTCAAAGTAAACTTGCTTGGCGGTATTTAAGCCAAAATCTCGTGCTGTGGTTAGTACCCTGTCATCGAAATCATGGTTGCTTGAAAGCCGCCTATCAGCAGCAATAAAGTCAGCAGATTTTTGTTCTAAATTCAAACGGATCCGCTCGGTAATGGAAGACAAGCTAAACACTGTTAATACTGCAAGCGCAATTGCAGCTAGAATGATGGTGAGCTCGCCTCGTCTAAATTCCCTAGAGAATAAAGTAAGTGCTAACTTAAACCACATTGGCTGCCGCTCCTTGTTTTATTACTTCTAGCTTCCCAGCTTCGATATGAATAATGCGGTCACACTGTTGGGCGAGTTGCTCATCATGAGTAACGAGCACTAAAGTGGTGCCATTCTCTTTGTTTAGGTCAAACAGTAAACGTTCGATAAGATGGCCGTTTTTACTGTCTAAATTGGCCGATGGTTCGTCGGCGAATAAGATCTTGGGCTTGCCAACAAAGGCTCTGGCTATGGCCACTCGTTGCTGTTCGCCACCCGAAAGTTGTGAGGGATAGTGCGTAAGACGATGAGACAAGCCAACCTTTTCTAATAACTCTGTTGCTTGATTTTTTGCACCTTTGTCCCCAGCTAATTCAGCAGGAAGCATTACATTTTCAAGCGCAGTTAAGCTCTGCACTAGCATAAATGACTGAAATACGAAGCCGACTTTTTCTGCTCGCAGCTGAGCTCGAGCTTCTTCGTCCATTTTTTGTAATGATTCGCCATCTAAATGAACTTCTCCTTTGGATGCGATATCTAAGCCGGCAAGCAAACTAAGTAAGGTTGACTTACCAGAGCCTGAAGCGCCGACGATAGCCACGGACTCACCTGACTTGACAGTGAAATCGATATCACTAAGGATAGTGAGATTACCTTCGACGGTAGAGACCTGTTTAGTAAGGCCTTTTACTTGGATCATATTTAACTGAGAAAGCACTGACATGAAGTACTATTTCCTAAAGTTGTTGTTCATACTTGTTATTGTAATGGCGCCATTAAGCGCAAATGCCAAGCAAAAACTCATGATAGTTGGTGATAGCTTAAGCGCCGCTTATGGCCTGAAACAAGATGATGGTTGGGTTAAATTGTTACAAAATAAATACGAAACAGAACAAAACCCGATCGAAATTATCAATGTTAGCGTTAGCGGTCAAACCACAGGTAATGCTGTGGCAAAAATAAGTCAGCAATTGAAAACGATTTCGCCTACTCATGTATTAATCGAATTGGGTGGTAATGATGGCTTGCGCGGCTTTCCTATAAAAAGGTTGAAGGCAAATCTTACACAGCTGGTGCAATCTAGCCAACAAGCAGGTGCTAACGTTGCTGTAATGGAAATCCAAATTCCTCCTAACT
The DNA here is from genome assembly GCF_005886535.1 of Pseudoalteromonas sp. S2755. Taxonomy (GTDB): domain Bacteria; phylum Pseudomonadota; class Gammaproteobacteria; order Enterobacterales; family Alteromonadaceae; genus Pseudoalteromonas. The sequence goes on along the minus strand of NZ_PNDS01000043.1, from coordinate 30,597 downwards.
TGGGTCCTCGTTATACCAGTATGTTCACCGAGAGTTACCAACAAGTGACAGAGCAAACCGGTAGCTACCTAATGCCCTACTTTATGTTAGAGGTGGCGGACAAACCGGAATTAATGCAAAACGATAACCTACACCCAAACAAAGAAGCGCAACCTCTAATTCGCGACTTTATGTATCAAGAAATCAATCAATGGCTGGCAAAATAAGCATATAAAGCACAAAAAACCCGCTAAGCGCGCGGGTTTGGGTGTGTTTTAGTTTGAAACTTGAACGTATAGCGATTACTTGAAGTTTGCGATGCTCGTTTTAGTCGCATCTACTGTTTTCCAAGCATATGATTGACCAACGACACCGTAAGGTACACCGCCAAGTGACCAATTTGGGTTTGCGAAGTAATCGTACTGTGTAGCATTACCAAATACATGTGGATAAGCCATGATACTGGCGAAGTTGTCTTGTACACCGTGGCCCATGCCATCAACGTATACACCACCGCTAGTATCACCCTGCTTGCGCGAGTGTGTAAGACCTTGGTTGTGGCCAAGTTCATGAACAAATGTTGTTGCACCACAATCAATACCTGTGATGCTGAACATACGGTTGCTCATGCTTGAATATAGGTTGCCGTTGCTACCTTGACCTACCCATGCCAGACCACATGTGATGTAGTTGCCATTGCGCTCACCTGTACCAAGTACCGCAACCATATCTGCACGCCAAGTATTACGAAGGTTAGCTACATAGCTGCTGTTGGTCACAGAATCTAACCAAGCACTCGTTGGTGTGATGTTGTGGTTACCTAAGTTTTGCGTACCTGCAAGACGTAGTTGCAGATCGATGCCATTTTGGCTGTAAACTTGGTTTGTAAATGCAATCAGCTGATTGATTTTAGTGTTAATATTTGATGTGGCAGCCGCAGACTGATCAGTATAAAGAATGCCGATATCAACGGTGACTGCTGATGCGCTTGCAGATAGAGCGAGTGCTGTTGCCAGCGATGCTGCCTTTACTGTTGTATTCATTGTTTTTCCTTTCTTTTAGTTAACGTTACTTTTGGGTTGAAAAATATCTTCCTTCACAGAAACTGAGTCATGTTCTGTTTCGTCATGACTATCATGCGGATGCAGTTCTTCTTCTTTGTGAGAGCGGTATAAATCTCGCTTGGCTGCGATCCAGCCAAATTGGTCTTTTGATTCGAATACATAGTTGCCGCTTGGCGCGGTGAGTTGACCATATACGGCGTTTGTGCCTACCGTCAAAACGGTTGTATGGAAACGACCATCAGCACCAGTGACCTTACCAAAGACGCTTTTATCGCCGTTTTCTGCCAAGGATATGCCGGTCACCTCTGCTACAAATGACTCTTGTGTTTGCGGAATTAGCAATTCAAAGTTATCACCGCCTTCTAATTTTCTGAGTGTAGGTAAGTCAAACTCAATATAAGCTTCATTGTTTAAGTCTTGTGGTAAAACCTTAGCGGCTGACAGCACGGCTTTTGCTTTATTCGATACCTTATTCACCGCATAAAAGTCGCTGCTTTTTTGTATTGGCGCTGCTGTAATAATAGTTTGCTTCGGATCTTGTTTGAGCGTTTCAAGCTTTGGGGAGGCCTTAGACTCACCTTCGTTTGAAACTTGAATTACATTTGCATGTGAGGGCTGAGCTTCAGGCATCATTTTCCAAAAGGCAATTCCAATAAAACCAACAAGTAATGCAACAATGAGCAATCGCATAATCCACCACGAACACGTTAATAAGTGGTGAAATACTATTCATTTTGAGGCTTTGCGATCAACTTTTAATTTACCAAAAGTTTTCATGTTGATTCATTAAAATTAAATATCTTCATGATATATATGTATAAATCTCATTAACAAATCTTTACAATGCGGTGTGGTTAAGTGTGTTATGCAGTGAAGTTGTCAAACTAATGTAACTAAAGTGTGTTTTTTGAAAGTGGTTGATTAGATTGACTTTATTTTTTCAAACAGTGATATTATTTATCTGTTAGTCACTATCTAGTTGATTAGTATATTTAAAGTTTTCTGCTCTAGGTGACGCTTTTATTCATAGTCCCGATACGTGTTCAGGGTATTTTGCCATTTGTTTTGAAAACTGTTGTTTGACTTGGTCAAGTAACTGATCAGGAGTGAGCTCTGTAGTATTGCTAATAGCCGGCATAACAACAAAAGTTTTACTACGGTAGTCTAAAGCCATAGGCACAATGGGGACTTTGGCGGATTGTGCGATGTAGATAAAACCTTTTTTCCATTCTGAGGTGTATTTACGAGTTCCTTCTGGGGCTAGGCCCAAAATTAATTTTTCGTTGGCATTGAAAAAATCGCGAACCTGCGTGACCATACCATGAGGTGTATCTCGCCTCACTGGAATTCCACCCCATTTACGTAATAGCCAGCCAAATGGCGGGATAAAAATGGTGTGCTTGCCTAAAAAACGAATCTCAACATCAAGCGCAAGCTTGACGGCAATGCCAATAAAAAAGTCCCAGTTTGACGTATGCGGTGCGACGGCGGCTACGAATTTGTTTTCACTTGGAAAGGTGCCTGCTATCTTCCATCCCATCGCTTTAAGCATTAAGTTTCCAAGCTTTCGACCGAAAGGGCTGTTTGAGCGCGGGATATTAGGTGGAATTATGATCAAGATAATGCCCTTCTTTGTTTTTAATTTGTTGGCAATGGATTTATTCTAACTGAAAATTTTGGTTAACAAAACGTAGGTAGCCATTACCCAAAATCGCACCAAGAGCTAGATAAGGAGGATCTTTTGAAGAGCGACTGAATTGCTGGCTTTTGAACCCCACTCAATCTGAAACTCTCTGGCTAGATAAGGGTAGAAGTTAAAGTGAGTATGAAACACAACGAGTTAGCTCGTTCCTTATCCAAGAGTCAGGTCAAGCAACCAAAACTGATAACTCTTGTTTCAACAGTTGTCACTCAGGATAAGTCCTAGTTGGGTGATATACACTGGTGGATAGGTTGCCAAGTATATTTGGGGTTAAACAGTATGTCTCTCGTGTGGCCGCTCAAGTTTGGGTTTTGCAGTTTTAATGCTTTCCTATCTTCAAATTTAGCTCGTGCAATGGCTTCACGAGTAATTGGATGATTGAAAAACAGTTTATCAAATGAGCCGTCTTCTATTGCTTTATTGAGGCCATAGGTGAGACGTTCCTTGAGTCGATTATTATTTTTATTGACGAAAAAATACATGGCGGCGGGATAACAAAACGCGAATTTGGACTCTACCACTGCACTCTCCATGCTTTGTAATTCAGTCCAAGGTTCGTGAAGCGCGCGAGGGAAGAGCTCAAAACGTTTTTCTTCTAACATATTTGGTAGTAAAGAAGCTACGCTAGTGACTACAACAAAGCCATTTTTTTCATAGATTGAAGTATCGGGCCAGTCGATACCACTGCCAAGTGTGAAACTCATTAATTGGGCGGGGGAAGTCAATAGGGAAAGTCTTTCCTCGGTATCTTTGTGGATAAGAAATAAACGCGCCCCCATTAACCCTTTTAATAACGGCACATATACCGTCGCTAAACTTTTTTCCCTTTTGATTGATGTCATGCTCCAGTGAACATCTAAAAGCTTCCCTTGTTCCAAAATTTCTAAGGTGCGTCCTTGGGGGGTATGATCGAAGGAGTTTTCACTGAGCTGGTAAGCGCCGTATTTATCGCGGCTTTTATTTAGAGCCAGCCTTAATAACGCGATATAGTAGTCTTGTTTGGGGTCGATAAACTCTTTGGAGATGTTATAGCGCACCAGATCGCTTGCACAGGTGCCATACGACATCAGTAATATGAATACAAAGAACAGTTTTAGTGAGGCTATCATTCCTTTTCCTCATCGCGCTTTAATCAAGTATTATTTAACTTTAGCGCAGAACGTGAGTTGATAAAGTAAAAAAGACACCGAAGTGCCTTTTTTACTTTATCGAGTTGGATAACCTAAAACATGACGCTTAGCCAATCATCATTACCATCAAAGTGCAGTGACCTAACTTTTCCTTTGCCTTCAAAATTGACCAAGTTGACCTGCTCTGACCACACATCTCTCAGCGCATTATGGCGCATTTTAAGCTCAGTTATTGGTGAAAACAACGGAGTTTCTTGATACACCCAAAAGAATTGGCCATCGATTTCCGCACCAACCAAGTTTAAGGGCAGCACTTTACCTGCGCCTGTTTTTAATTCAACGCGCTTACTGACATAATTTGCAAAGCTTGCTCTATCAGCAGGATTGTTAAAGATGTCGGCATTGTGACTCAATAGGCTTTCTACGGCGTGCTCAGTATCATGGAGATAGAATCTGTGCATAATTTCGATACTGCCGCTGCGTTCATTAAATAACACAGTAGTGATCGCTGCCTTTAATTGGTGCGCCTGACCAAATGGCGAAATCAGCACAAGTAGACAGGCAAAGAGCCAGGTTTTCATTAGTTATCCTTTTTCTCTTCAAATGGTTTTAGTTCGGCTTTCACGTCTTGCATGATATCGCGATGTACTTTGCCTTCACGCGCTTTCTTTTTATAAAGCTCCAAGCGTGATTCTATAATGCGTCTTGGGTAATGGTTATTCTCGATATCAACGTCAGCTGTTTCCCACCTCGGGTCAACGGTCACGGATGCAAGCGGTTTATCTTTATCGGTAACAATTAGCTTGCTGACATTGCGGGCATTGCGACGCCAAATCTCGGCAGGGATAATCCGCTCTTCTTTGCTCCCATCTTGATAAGTAAGCTCAAGCAAGATTGGCATTACAAGCCCACCGACATTACTAAACTGAAGCACGTAATAGTTTTTGTCTTCTTTTACAGCACGCTCAAGGGTGCGTTTTTCCCAAGGTTTAAGTTCAGATAAAAACTCACGATACTCATTTCGCTCTTCATTAGTAACCGTAAACTGGTCATTGTTATCGTAAAAGTCCGTTATGTCCTGATTTTTATCAACCCAAAGTGAACGCCCTTCCTCTTGATTACGCTTGACAAATAACGACATTGGCTTGTTCTTTTCAAACTCACGTAGGCGACCAAAGTCGATGTCTGGGTTTTTAGTGTCTAGACGTAATTGATAGATTTTATCTAGTGAGATATCGACATGATCTGTGCTGTAAAACCAACCCCGCCAGAACCAATCTAAATCGACCCCAGAAGCCTCTTCCATTGTCCTAAAGAAGTCGGCAGGCGTTGGACGTTTATATTTCCAGCGTAGGGCATACTCTTTAAATGCAAAATCGAATAACTCACGGCCTAAAATCACCTCGCGCAGAATGTTAAGAGCCGCAGCAGGCTTAGTGTATGCATTTGGACCAAGATGCAATACACTGTCTGATTGCGTCATGATTGGAGACTGATCTTCAGATTTCATGTAAGCAGCAATATCCCTTGGCTCAACGCCCCAAGGTATGGTGGGATCCCATTCGCGGCCGGCAACACCATCTAAGAAGCTATTGAGGCCCTCGTCCATCCATGTCCACTGCCTTTCGTCTGAGTTGACTATCATAGGGAAGTAGATGTGTCCAACTTCGTGAATGACAACGCCGATTAAAAAACGTTTCTCGGCTAGTGAATAGGTGCGAGAGCCATCGTCTTGTAATTTCGTACGAGGACCATTGAAAGTGATCATTGGATATTCCATCCCACCGACAGGGCCATTTACCGACTGCGCGGTTGGGTAGGGATAATCAAAGGAAAAACGTGAATAAACTTCCATAGTATGAATAACGGCTTCGGTGGAGTACTTTTTCCACAAGTCACCACCTTCTTTAGGGAAAAATGACATGGCCATCACCAGAGGCTGCTCGTCACCACCTTGCTGATAACCTTTAGCATCCCACATAAATTTACGGGATGATGCCCAGGCAAAATCACGCACATTTTTGGCCTTAAAGCGCCATGTTTTGGTGTCATCTGTACCGGCTTTTTCGTTTTCTAGCGCTTCTTCTTCAGTAACGATGAATACCGGGCGTTTTGCTGTTTTTGCTTGCGCTAGCCTGTCACGCTGGGTTTTGCTCAGAACTTGCTTTGGGTTATCTAACTCACCAGTTGCAGAAACGATATGGTCAGCCGGCACCGTAATTTCAACGTCATAGTCACCAAACTCGAGCGTGAATTCACCACTGCCAAGAAAGGCCTTATTGGTCCAAGCTTCATAATCTGTATATGCCGTGAGACGAGGGAACCATTGCGCGAGCAAAAAGATGTCATTACCGTCTTTTTCAAAGTGCTCATAACCCGAACGTGCGCCAACCGCATCTTCTTCAACAATATTAAAGGCGAAGTCCATACTAAATTGTAGATCTTTACCTGATTTGAGCGGTTCGTTTAGGTCAACACGCATCATAGTATCAACAATCGTGATCTTAAGCGGTTTACCGCGACCATCCTTAACATTATTAATGACAAAACCAAGTTCTGTGTCATCCATAAACTGCTGACGTCTGAGTTGATTTAGTGAAATTTTTGCATGTTTTGTAACCGGATTACTCTGTAATTCGTTCCCAAAAGTCGCAGTGCGCTCGGCGATCGAATCATTTTTGAAGATATTTTGGTCTAACTGTAGCCACAAATATTTGAGTGTGTGAGGAGAGTTATTTTTATAAAGTATGGTTTGTGTAGCGGTTAACCTTTTGGCTTTCTCGTCCAAGTTTACATCAATATCATAATCTACCTTTTGTTGCCAATAACGCTCTCCAGGCTCACCGGCTGCGCTGCGGTAGGTATTTGGGGTCGGTAAAGTCTCATCTAATTGGCGAAACTTATCTTCAAAGTGCCCTTTGCTTTGTGAAATAGCGCTGGCGTGTGCGACACCCGACAGCACTAGAGCAACCAATAAAGGCACGACTGGCGTTGATTTTTTCATTATTATTTCCCGTTTTTATCTTGCCAAGGTATTGACCGATAAACATTTTTATTTCAGTTTTTTGCTTGGAGTGAGTAGAGGTGATTTGCATAGTGACAAAAGAGGACAAATAAAACCAGCTACGAGTCAATAAACTGACAAATAAAAACGCATAAATCAAAGTTTTGAGATAAAGTAACAATATTGAGATACGACTGAAATCGATCCTATTTTGAGTGTTTTTTAATCCCCTGTTTTTGTTAAGGAAAATAAGAAGGTCCAAAAATTAATTTGTATGCCAAAAAGGTATTTTGCAGGGTTATTGTCTACATTTTATAAATAAATAAAGAAAACAAAATTAGTTGTTGATATTGACCCAAGTTTATCTTTAAAATCGCGCACTTTACAATCTCTGGGTAAAACTGGCGTTAGTTTTGCTCTGTACTAAATACCCGTTTAGCGAATCGAATGTGGTGGGCAGTATGGATTTCTACATACTAAAAAAACAAGAGAAGTTTGTTGCAATTCCTGCAGACGAACAAAACTGTAAAGATTATTTAGATGATGGCTATTTTTATGTTGATAAAGTAGCTGCCTGTAACGAGAAATCGGCGATTAAACGTGTGCAAGATAAACATAGTCGTGTTTTCAAGTTACCTGCTAAATTCTTTTTACTGGCATTACCTGTGATCATTTTTGCTTGGTGGCAGCTAACTCACTAAGCAGTGAAAGCGTCAATATTCACAAGACGAATATTGCTCGACGATGCTATATTAGCGTTTCTATTGGAAAAGGAACGCTAAATGAAGGTTTTACATACGTCAGACTGGCACTTAGGGCAATCGTTTTACGAACATGATCGCAGTGAAGAGCATCAGCTGTTTTTAGACTGGCTATGCGATGCGCTTGTTGAACAGCAAATCGATGTATTGTTGATCAGCGGTGATATTTTTCATACTGCAACGCCGCCCGCGAGCGCTGAAAAGCAGCTGTATACCTTTATCCAAAAAGCATCTCAACTATGCCCACAGCTGAATATTATTCTGATTGCTGGCAATCATGATTCCGCTAATCGCATTGAAACCGCAAAACCACTCTTAACCTTATTCAACACCCATGTTATTGGTCGCTTTAACAAGCAAGCGCCTGAACAGGTTGTTATCGATTTGCCCATCGCAGCACAGCATATGCATGTTGTGGCAATGCCATTTTTGCGCAGTGCTGATTTACCAAAACCATTAGATGACGAGTTTGACTATCAAACCGGGGTACAATTAGCTTATCAGCATGCGCTAGGCACGATAGAAAAAGTGAAAGGTCCAATTGTGCTAATGGGGCATTTGCACGCCAAGGGGGGAACGATTTCAGAAGATTCTGAGCGTAATCTCAACATTGGCGGTTTTGATGCGGTACCTGCAGGCGTGTTTGGCGAGCAGTTTGACTATGTTGCGCTGGGTCATTTACATAAAGCGCAAACCGTCGCTAAGCAAAGTGCTATCAGATACTGCGGTACGCCTCTGCCAATGTCGTTTTCTGAACGCAATTATAAGCATCAGGTATTGCTCGCTGAATTTAATGAACAAGGTCTGGTCGATGTAAACCCCCTTTACGTTCCCCGGTTTAAAGATGTGTTATATATCCCTGAAGATGGTGCAAAGCGCTTGACTGAATTATGTGAAGCTATCGCGGCGCAGGATTTTAGCACGTTCGATAGCGCTCCCTATGTTCGCTTAAAGTTATCCGCAGCGGAAACCAACAGCCGCTTTCGAGCCGAGATTGATGAAGCGCTAAAAGGTAAGGATATCAAATTTTGTGGTATTGAGCGGGTGTCTAAAGGCGCAGCAGCCAGTGAGTGGTTGTTTGAAGATTTGGGCAAAGTTGAATCATTATCGCCCAACACCTTGTTGGATATTGCCTATCGCGAAATTGAACCGAAGCAGGAAAAGGCACCCGCGACATTGCATGAAAAGTTAGCAGAAGTGATCGCGAGCATGGAGGAGTAGGGCGATGAAACTTGAAAAAATATTAATCACCAACCTTGCCTCTATAGAAAGCGCAGAAGTCGACTTTACTGCGGCACCACTCAAAGACACTGGTCTTTATGCCATTACTGGTGACACAGGGGCGGGAAAAAGCACTTTACTGGATGCGGTCTGCCTTGCATTTTATGGCAAAACCGCACGGTTAAAATCGGACGACAAAGAGAAAGTTGCATTCAATGGCGATAACATTAAGTTAAATGACCCGCGAAACCTATTGCGTCGGGGCTGTGTTGCGGCATCTGCCAGCGTGGTTTTTATTGCTCAAGACAGCAAACGTTATCAAGCTATTTGGTCGGTAGAGCGCGCTAGAAAAAGCCCTAAAGGTAATTTAAAAACCGCCACTATTGAGTTGTTTAGCCTACCTGATATGACCCTAGTCTGTGAGAAGAAAAAAGAAACAGAGCAAAAAATCGAACAGCTAGTCGGGCTTAACTTTGAACAGTTTACTCGAGCTGTGCTGCTCGCTCAACATGAATTCTCCGCGTTTTTGAAGGCGGGGGGAGATGAACGGGCACAGTTATTAGAATGTCTTACAGGTACCGAAAAGTTCAGTAATATCGGTAAAGCGGTTTTTGAAGCGCACAAGCAAAAGAAAATCGAGCTGCAAACTCAGCAAGATAGGCTAGGTCAAATTGTGCTCTTTTCACCAGAGCAGCAAGCCGAACTTGAAGCACAGAAGTCGGAGCTGATTGATACAAGAAATCGACAACAAGAGACAAGCATAAAACTGCAAGCTCAGCTGCAATGGCTCGCGGATGTCGAGCTAAGAAAGCAAAAAATAGCTGAGGTGGAACACAAGCTGCAAATGCTTGAGCAGCAAATAGAAGAGGGAAAGCCACAGCAGGAATATGCGCAGCAAGTCTTAAAAGCCAATGAGATGCGTGATAACCGCGAGCAGCATGAGCTGGTGGATAAGCGCGTTGCGCAGCTATCTCAAGAACGACTAGCACTGCAGCAACAAGATTTTGAATCCACTATTACAACGCTCAAAGCAAAACAGCAGCAACTGGAACAGCAGCTTATTACGCAGCAAGCCAATTTTGTAAAGTTAGAGCCAAGCTTTAACACCATTCGTATATTGGATGAAAAGCTAAGCCTACACAAAGCGCAAGAACGAGAAACTAAGCCTTATCTCGATAAGCATGCTAATCTTATTGCGCAACATGAAGCTGCGATACAGAAGTATCAAGTGCAACAAGGCGAGATCGCTACTGAATTACAGCAGCTAGAGCATGAGCAAGCGAACTTGCACTCAGTTAGCAATATTGCCGGGCAATGGAGCGTGGTTCAGCCTCAATTTGATGATCTGCAAAAGTACCAACAACAACGCAATGATCATGAAGCCCTGTTGCAAAAATTACCGAACGAACAGCAAGTGCTAGGTACACAATTGAGCAAACATGAGGCTGAGGTACAGCAACTACAAAAGATTTACGATACCGAAGCCTGCGCGCTCTCAGCGTTAAAAGAAGCACTCGTACCTTTGACTCAACAAGACCTAAATTTGACATTGCAGAACTGGTCTCTATGCGTGCAAGCCTATCGTAGTATCGAAGAAGGGGAGGCCTTGCTGCATCAGTTACGGTCGCAACAGACGCAACATCATATTGGCTTGGAAAGGCTTGAGATGTTGATCCGAGATACCAAGCAGCAAGACGAGTTGTCTAAGCAGCGCCTTGCCCTAACTCGTGATAATTTGGAGCAAGTGCAGTTACGCGCAAGTGAGCGGATCAGCGATTTACGCGCTCAACTGCGAGCTGGGCAAGAATGCATGGTATGTGGCTCAAAAGAACACCCTTATGGTGTGGAGCACATAGATGCCCACTGGGAACAGTTACTATCGGATTTTCGGTCTCAGTATCAAGCTGCTGAGCAAGCTCGTGAACAAGTGTTACAGCGTTATAATCAACAAGTCGGTGAAAAAGAGCGTGAGAATGCGCTATGGCAGTCAGTCACTCAGGAAATCGCTCACCGCAATAAGCAAATAAACGAGAATCGCGCTCGACTAGATGCGTTGAATGATGAGTATAAAGTTGGCAATGCCGAACAAGCTGAATCGCAACTTTTGAGTATTCAGTCGCAGCTAAATGAGCTATCACAGTTACGCAATAATATCGACCGCCAGTGGCAGTCGGTTCAGCAGGCGCAACAACATCTCGAGCAGGCTAGACATAAGGAACAGGCACTTCAGCAGCAGCACCATGATTTAGGTAATCATATTGCCTTTTTGCAAACCGAATATGATCAGCTATCACAAACAGTGGATGCTTTACGCCATCGGCTTGAAGCGTTAATTTCCGATAAGTCGTGGTGGCAAGAATTTGATTCATCCCCTCAAGCTGCCATTAGCCAACTTAAAACAGGAGTGCAAACTTGGCTAAAAACCACAGAGCGTACAGATACGTTAACAGCGAATAAAGTTCAGCTTGAGCATCAATTACATCTTGCCAGTCAACAAAAACAAGATGAGACGCAACGGCTTGAAGAATTAGAACATACACTTTTACAACATCAGCAGAATATTGAACGCCTCAATCGCGAACGTGCCGAATACTTACCACTGCAGCACACCAGCTTGGATGATTGGATTGCAGAGCTTAAGCAGCAAGAACAGCAAAGCCGAGAGCAGATCACACAAACCCAGCTAGCGCTGAGCCAAACCGAAGCACAGCGTGAAAAGACCCAACACAGTCTGACGCAACTAGAAAAGCAAATTACTGAGCAAACATCGCGATTGCAGCAACTTGATGCGCGCTTTGGACAATGGTTACTCGACCAGCAAGGGTTGCTAGACAAAGTAAAAGTATTAGCGCTCCTTGAGGTTTCGTTGGATGAAGCGCGAGCGAATCTAGAAAAGTGTGCGCAAGTTCAGCAAACCTTTCAACACACTAAGCTGCAGCTTAGTCATCAGCGTGAAGAACTCAGCCAACTTGAAAGTAAGTACCCTGATGGGGTTGATAGTGAGCACGTTAAGCAAAGTCATGCCGAGACGACGCAAGCACTTGAACAAACTCAAAGTCAGTTGCTACAAGTGCAAAGCGCATTAGAGGTTGATGCTCAGAATAAACAACAATTCTCTTTACAAGCGGCAAATCTCGCTCAGTTACAACAAGACTACGAGCAGTGGCATTTGCTAGATAAGTTATTAGGCGACGCAACAGGCAAAAAGTTGCGTAATTGGGCGCAAACGCAAACGTTAAAGATCTTATTGCAGTATGCTAACCAACAATTGCATACGCTTTCAAAACGCTATTTGCTTACCAATATTGAGCAGTCTTTAGAGATTGCGGTTATAGATAAAGATATGGCTGACGAACAACGTAGCGTCAACACCTTATCAGGAGGGGAGTCCTTCTTGGTATCTTTATCTTTAGCACTTGGACTTGCTGCGCTTTCGTCAAATAAAGTGCAAATACATTCATTATTCATTGATGAAGGGTTTGGTACGTTAGACCCCGAGACGCTAGGTGTAGCGATTGATGCACTGGACGCGTTGCAATCACAGGGCCGCAAGGTTGGTGTGATCTCGCATGTTGCTCAGATGAGCGAGCGGATCGCCACTCGTATCCATGTGAATAAACAGCCGGGCGGCTACTCATCTTTAAATTTAGTACCACAAACATAAGGAAATTTGGATGCCGACTTTCACGGGCGAAGAAGCCCAAAACTACGACTCTAGGATCACAAAGCTTGTGCCAGGTTATGCGTTAATTCACCAGCTTACTGGAGCACAACTTTTAGCGCTTTACCCGAATAGTGCAACCATTTTGGTTGTGGGTGCAGGGACAGGCAAAGAAATTGTTGAACTTGCTCAGCTAAACCCAAGTTGGCGATTTATAGCGCAAGATGTATCTACTGATATGTTAGCAATTGCAGATCAACATTTTACTAAGTTAGGCCTACAGGAACGCGTGCAGATCCATCATGGTGCGATTTCACCACAGGCCTATCAAGCAGATGCCGTACTGTGCTTGCTGGTGATGCACTTTGTAAAAGATAACGGCGATAAAGCAAGCTTGTTTAAACAAATGAGTGAGCAGCTAAAGTCGGATGGTCATCTTTTTATTGCCGACTTAGAAAAACCTGCGACAAGCTTTGAGCGTGAAGCGCAATTAGTCGTTTGCAAACAACTCGGGCTGACTGATGTTGGTGAGCAGCGCATGAGGGTGAATTTAGAGCATGAGTTTTATCCCGTGGATAAAATGCGTCTTGCAGAGCTGCTAGATACCGCAGGTTTTGGCATTGCTAAACCTTTCTTCAAAGCTCTTGGGTTTGCAGGCTTTGTGGTAGAAAAACAGTAGTTTTTTTATCTAAATAACCTGAGCTTCGGATAAATAAGCCAGACCATATTCGGTTTTGGCTTTTCCTTTCTTACTTTTTTAACATAACTTGTCTTAAGCTAGTAAAATAGTGATCTATACCAAACCAATTGCTGCTCTGCCACTGGCGTCACCGCGCTTTATCTAAACCTCAAGTCATTTACTTCTAAAAAGTTAGTAAAACTCTGATCTCAATGGCTATGATACGGAAGGTGGATCAGTATTTTACTTAGTAAAAGTTTGATCTATTCACAAACTAGCATGTAGATTAGTTCCCACCTAATATCTAACTTTTTCTTATTATCTCTACTAACCTATTGATTTTTATATTACTAAGCTGGCGATAGTCCAAAAATGGCGAAATAATAAGACGCAAGTTATAGTCAACGGCGAACTCATCGTCTAGCCAAATTAAATTGTTAGTAAAAATCTGATCTCTGAGTAATGATTTCGCGTAGGTTCGCCCTGCAATAATATGCCAATCGTATGTTTTTGCTGAAAAATCAGGCACTGAAAAGAGCAGAGCTTCCTGACTTGAAGCTTGAAGTAACGCACTATCTCGATATGACTGCCAAGTTGAATAGTTAGTAATATCGTGATCTGGCAGCTTTGCTGCAAATAAAAACTTGGCAAAAACATTGAAGATTTTCCGCCAACCGTTGCCGCAGTGCGAATTAATATGTTCGATCTCCCTATTAGCTAACGCACTGACTTTTATCAAATTATTGTAAGGTTCTATGCTTGGTGGATGCTCAATATAAAACGCAACTTTCCCCGTTGCTACACCCAAACCATGAGTTAGTATTTTTTTGCTCTGTGCTGTATTCATGACGCTTTGCTGCGATCTATTCATTTGCACGTAAGTTTAAAATAAATAAGGTGAAATTGGCATGGTAAGGGTTTGAATTAAATTTTGTTCTTAGTAGGTAAAAATTTAATCTATCGCTAATCTTAGTGCTTGAACACTACGTATGACATTTAGATGGAATATGGAGAACTTATATGAAAGTACGACAGTTATTTTTCACGGTGATTTTAACGCTTGCAGTTTCGGCATGCACAGGGTTGCCTGATGGCATCAAACCAGTTAAAGACTTTAATGTTGAGCGCTATACAGGTACCTGGTATGAAATCGCGCGATTAGACCATTCATTTGAAAGGGGAATGCAGAACGTCACGGCAACTTATAGCCAAAATTCCGACGGGTCTATTAAAGTCGTAAATAAGGGATATGTAACAGAGGAAGGGGAGTGGAAAGAAGCAATTGGAAAAGCCAAGTTTGTTGCAAATGATGAAATAGCGCACCTGAAAGTGTCATTTTTTGGTCCGTTTTATGGCAGTTATGTGGTATTCGAGTTAGATGAAGATTACCAGTATGCATTCGTTACCAGCTACAATCGTGATTACCTTTGGTTGCTTTCTAGAACACCTCAAGTATCGGACACTATAATGACTAAATTTAAAGATATGTCTGAAAAATATGGCTTTAACACGGATGAACTTATCTATATGAAGCACGAGGCCATTCAGAACAAATAATGTAAACCCCCTTTACACTAAAATTCCCTTTATGGGTACTTCAACTTACTAACAGAAAGGAGCCTGTATGTGAGTTGAGTCCAAGTGTCTTATTCCTGTAGGAAATGGTTAATAAATCATTCAGTCAACTGTAACAGGAACACTTCACACTGTTGCACGCTTTACAAAAAATAATACTTAGGAACTGGAGTAACTCATGAAGCGTGTAGCATATTCTCTTATTGCAGCAGCAGTTGCAATGGCACTTACAGCCTGTGATGGTGACGATGGAGCACAAGGTCCCGCGGGTCCTCAAGGTGAGCAGGGCACTGCTGGCCAAGATGGTGCAGACGGCACGAATGGCTCAAATGGCTCAAATGGTCAAAATGGTACTGACGGACAGGACGGTCAAAATGGACAAGACGGCCAAAATGGTCGTGATGGTAGCTACAGCGTACCTGGCCTTGTTCGCATAGCAACCGTCCCTGCTGGTGCTGAAGTAACAGGTCTGTTTCTTTCCGAAGGAGGCGACTTGTTCTTCAACGTTCAGCACCCAAATGATACCAACACAGCCACTGATAAGTTCAATAGTAAGCCTTTTAATACGGGTACTGTCGGTGTACTAACCGGTGTGAATTTTAATAATCTACCTGCAAATATCCCAAGCGCGCCGGTTCCTGCTTCAACCATGGAACAACAAACCGTCATTTCTGCGATTGGCCAATATCAAATTCTAGGCCAAACAGGAGATACATTCGCAGACCTTGGCGCTAAAGGTCTAGCAGGTGGTTTGGGTGTGCACTACAGCATCTCAACTGGCGAAGAGATCATTAAAAATGATAATCCTGATTTTAATGGTTATATTCCTGTGGACGCAGACACAGGTTACCTTTTCACAAACTGGGAAGCGTACCCTGGTGGCGTTAGTCGCTTGAAAATGAGTAAAGCGACAACAGGGAAGTGGTCAATCGAAGAAGCTATGATGGTAGATTTCGACGGTGTTAAAGGCACAGCAGCTAACTGTTTTGGCTCAGTATCTCCTTGGGGTACGCCGCTGACTTCGGAAGAATGGATTGTTTGGTCGGCTGTGGATACGACTCAAGATCCTCAGTGGAATAACCCAGCGGAAACAGGCAACGACACAATGGAAGCATTAACTGCACCTGACTTCCCTAATCCTTATCGCTACGGCTATATTGCTGAGATTCAAAATCCTACAACAGAAACGCCTGATGTTGTGAAACACTTCACAATTGGTCGTTATGAGCATGAGAACTCAGTCGTGATGCCAGACCGTCGTACTGTCTATTCATCACAAGATGACACAGGTGGTGTACTATTTAAATTTGTTGCAGATCAACCAGAAGACTTAAGTGCGGGTACCCTTTACGCCGCAAAATTAACTCAGGACGCAGGCCTTACTGATCCGGCTGTTACTGGCTTTGACATTAGCTGGGTTGAGCTTGGTAATGGCAGTAATGCACAGATAGAAACTTGGATTGCTGAATATGATGGCATCAATGAGAGTGACTATGTTGAAGGTCAAACAAGCTACCTGTCTGTGGCTGACGTAAAAGCATGGGCTGAAGGTGCAGCGACCTACCCTACCGTTGAAAATGGTGGTGGTAAAGTAACGGCTGGCAAGCCTATGGATAACCGAGCAATCTTCCTTGAATCTCGTCAAGCTGCACGCCAAAAAGGGGCGACAGCTGAATGGCGTAAACTTGAAGGGATCAGCATCAACCACAACCGTGTACTTGAGGCGGTAACTGGTCAAGATGTTGTTGCCGGTGAAGTTGTAGATAAAGCCTATATGTACATTGGCATTGCAGATATTGATAAAACCATGATTGATGAAGAAGGTGATATTCAGCTTTCTGCGCGTGTTAAAGATTGTGGTGGTGTATATCGTGCCCATATAGATAACAACTATAACTTAACTCGTATTGAGCCCGTTGTAATGGGTGGTACGTACCGCTCATCATTGACTGGCGCTGAGCGTTGTGACGTCAATCAGCTTTCACAGCCTGATAACGTTATCGTTATGGAAGATGGCCGGATTATCATCGGCGAAGATGGCTTCCAAGAAAATAACACACTATGGCTTTATGACCCTAAAGCAAAATAATTAAACAAGTAGCAGCGCACCTTATAGTGCGCTGCTTTTTTTTAGCAAAATTTTGGAGTCATAAAAATGAAATACGTTAGCCTAACCCTAGTGGCGTTAACGAGCGCAGTGTTACTTGGTTGTAATGATGAACAGCCCCAAGAGCTAACCAACATCGCACTTTTGTCGGCGCAGACTGCAGCACCTTACCAACAAGGTGATGATATTCCTGCGACTGCATTTATGCAGCACAATGAAGTCTATAACCCTGAATCGGTGATCCCGCCTCAGTGTTACACCAAAACGGATGGTGTAAATAACCCTTGCTACGCTTGCCATCAATCATACGATGAAAAAAACCGACCAAACATGATGCGCGATGCCAATTTACAAGGTGCCTATGAGTTTTCCGACCTTGGATTTAAAAACCACTGGAAAAATTTGTTTAAAGATCGTTCAGAACTTATCAAAGGTATCTCAGATCAAGATATTACTAACTGGGTCAACCAAGATAATTACACTCCTTTCATCGAAAAACTGAAAAATAACCCTGACTGGAAAGGTGAGATCACCCCGCTTAACAACTTGGCATATCCTGAAAAAGCATTCGATGAGCTGGGTATAGCAAAAGACGGCAGTGGCTGGGTGGCATTCAATTATAAGCCTTTTCCTAGTACTTTCTGGCCAACTAATGGCTCTACAGGAGATGTCATGATCCGCCTTGCTGACGCCTTTAGAGAAAAAGGTGAAACGTATAATCAAGACGTCTATCTTGCTAACTTAAGTCTGGTTGAAATGGCTGTAAAGGGGCTTGACGAAATATCAACACCAGTGATTTCTGAATCGCGAGTTGGCGTAGATTTAAATGGTGATGGCAAGCTCACGCAGATCACTAGCATGCTGCGCGGTGAACGTTACCTTGGTGATGCCAATACTATCGAGCTTGCTCATCAGTTATATCCACAAGACACTGAGTTTTTACATACCGTTCGGTATATTGGGGTGGATGATAATGGTCAAGTATTTAATGCGCCAAGAATGAAAGAAGTGCGCTACATGAAGAAGCACAACTTTAAATCCAAGCAATCACTCGGGGCAGCTTACTACAGAGAAGCGAAAGAAAAGGCATTCGAAAATTACCCTCAAACGCTTTATTTGGGCGACCAAGGGATCAATAACAACTTCGGTTGGACGATTAACGGTTATATTGAAGACAAAAATGGTGCACTTCGTCCGCAACATGAACAAGAGCTTGCTTTTTGTAATGGCTGTCACAAAACCATTGGCTCAACCTATGACCAAACCTTCTCGTTTGCACGAAAAGTTGAAGGCAAACTGGGTTGGGGTTATATCAATTTAAAAGAGATGCAAGACGTGCCTAACAAAGGCGAAGAGCAGGGCGAATTCTTGACTTATATGATGCGTGTTGGCGGGGGGGATGAGTTTAGGCAAAACCAAGAGATGCTAATGCGCTGGTTTAACGAAGATGGCACGGTAAACAGCAAAAAAGTGCAGTCTGCGAAAAACCTTTATGAACTGATCACGCCATCAAAACCACGCGCGCTGGCATTGAACAAGGCCTACTTGACCATTGTCAAAGAGCAAAGCTACCTGTTCGGTCGTGACGCCACCATAGTAAAGGCACGCAATGTGCTTGAACAAGTCGATGACTCTCAACAGCCTCTAGAGCCAAAGCACCGATATGTATGGGATATGCAATTGGATTGGAATAAAGCCGAGTAAAATGGTAGGAGCTCAATGAGCTCCTACCATAGAGTTAACCTTTTTTAAAGGTTAACAGACGCTTTGGGGATCTCAGGACGAAGGTCCCTAGGAGTAAAATAAGTAAAAGCATATTCATGTTGCCAGAGCTTTTCTCTGGTGATGTTTTTGGCTGATTTTTCACACTGATTTCAACCATCTTAGTTTCTGAGTTCGCGAAACCATCAGATACAAAGTACTCAAAGTGGAAATTTTGTGGTGTACTTTCATTCGCTGTAAATTTTACAACCCCTGTTTGGCTATCAAGAATGAAATTTGCAAGCTTATTTGGGTTACTCACAGTGTAAATAAGTAGGTCTGAGTCAGCATCGTTACCATCAAGTTTAATTGTTGTCAGCTCATTTCGTACAGCATCAAACGCCAAGTTCTCGGCGGTTGGTGTGCTGTTGGTGAGTTTAATCGATACAATACCAGTTTCAGAATCCACATAACCATCATTTACTTTGTATTGTATATGGACGTCACCGCAACAAGATGTGGGTGTAAATAGTAAAATCCCGGCTTCTCTATCAAGCCATGTGAGCCCTTCGATATTTTCTTTATTTAGCAAGGAATAGCTTAAAGATGTTGAATCGTTGTCTTCTGCAGTTAATGTAATCTTTAAGGGCTTATTCCAGTGAGTAGTCACTTCAATATTGTTTATTTGTGGTTGGGCATTGTAGACTTCAATGTTGATGTCTCCTTTTGCGACTTCCCACTCTCCTTGCGTTGCACTATATTCTAAGTATTCATGGCCAAGAGACTGTGGCTGATATAAAAAGCGCTGACTAGGTGCAGGATCTATTGAGCTTAGCTCCCCATGACGGGTGAAATTTGTGAAAGCGTAGGAGGTATTTCCATGTTTTTCTGGTAGCGTAATAGATAATTGCTCACTAATATGAACTCTATAGTCGAGTGGTGGTATTACTTCCTGATTTGGCTGGCCTTTTGCGATTTCAAACACTTGGGGAGCGGATCCAGATGTCACCAAAAACTTACTATCGTTCACTACCGAAGTATTAACATAGCCGTTATTGGCAACCCCATTGATTTCCCAATCTATTTGCTGAGAAAATGTATCAAGCTGGCCGAACTTTGTACTGCAAGAATAGATCAGTGAATGTGGGCCACTTTGGTGTAACCCGACCGGCACATCACCTTCACACACTTTTGTGATTGGAAGTGGAGTTTCGCTTGTATTGATCACAAGAATGGCACCATCCTTCGTTAAGGCATAAATGCCTATTTCTTCATGGTATGCTGCAGATGCTATGTCGACATATGACCCGTCACCAATTTGCTGAAATTCTGAATTAAACTGGTAGTACCATGTAGAGTCCTGCACTTGAACATATAACCCATGCAATAGATGGCTCTCTATCGTTCTTGCGTAGACAAGCTTTTTAAGTGGTTCGACATGAAACTCTAGAGGGAGAGTAGCACTATCTAGACTTTTTTCATTGGCTTCTTCTTGAGTGGTAACAATGAAGCGATGAGGATATTTGTCAAGTAGCAGATACGTATAGAAGAGTTTATCTAGCTTTCCATCGTTGTTGAAGTCATCAGCAAATTCAAACTTTTTGCTTGTGAGGTACTCAGCAAATTCAGAATCATACGTATACGTTGAGAGTGTATCGCTGTTTTGTAAGCTGATTTTGGTTCTCATGTTCTTGGTGTGAATTCCCCCGCTCATTGCACTTTCAAAAAGCGCTTTGGAGTGGCAAGATAATTGCACTTGATCGTTGTTGACATCCTCAACCATATTCTGCTGAGAATGCATACAGCGAACATCATATTCTGGTAGCATGGCTTGCTGTGAAGCGACATGAGTATCAAAAATAATGTTTTGACTGTTAAATTCAGTAGTATAAATCAAATCTACTTTACCATCGAAAGTGATGTCTCCATAGTAGATTATAAAACGATGGAAATATGCAAGGTCATGATCGAAGCGATAGCATTTCGCTGCGGGAGCATATCTTTTTAAGTCTTTAACACAGTATCGGTATCGCTCAAACTGCCGTTCGAAGCCTCTTGTGTGCGATGACCAAGTTATCAACTTATCAGTTTCTGTTTGATTTATTGGATGGACTATTCGGTGCTCATCTGGCAGTCCGAAAATAGCTTCAACTCGTTGAGAAATACTATCAAAGATCTCAACTTGAGAATCAGCGTCATTTTGCATTAAGATTTCGTGAATACCGTCCTTATTTTCATCTAAAGTCTTTAAGAAGTTTTTGCCAGATAATACATTTGCATTGGTATTACCCACCACCGTTAACTGTTCCGCGATGAGCTCATAGATAGCTCCTGTGGACAGCAATATCTGTTTACGGTTCTCAGCAGTAAAGCTACCTGCGAGCATGCTACCACCAACATCAGATAGTTTTCGAACTTCGGTATTACTGTCGATGGATACTGCGTATATTGAACTTGCTGTTGTAATCAACACCTCGCTTTGTTTCCAAGGCGATTTTTGCAAAGAAACAATGGGAGATGTTGATATTTCAGTCGAATTAACAAGAGTTTTACTATTAGTATCAATAACTAATAATCGATTTTCTGCTGCCAAGACTAAAAACTGAGACGCAGTGTTATTTACAGTAACAAGTACATGTTTACTTGTAGCTGCACCAAGTAATATTCTTTGATTAACGATAAAACGATCATCTTTTTTGGCTAAGAAAGTCACATAATTAGAATTGTCGATTGTGTCGACTAATACTATTTCATGCTCTCCATTTGGTTTTTTCTCTGCGTGTAAAACTTTTTCAAATTGTCCAATTTCAGAGAGGTTGAAATAAGACTGTGGTAATTCTTTTTGAGCTTGAGCAAATGAAGCGGTAAGAAGAAGTGCTAGAGCAAAGCTATTACTTACTTTTAAATGTACACTCTGCATACATAATCCTTTTGTTTTATAAGAACTTTATATTTAAGGGGGTATCATGAGTTACTTACATTGTTTATTATCAGTAACTTAGTTTGGCTGTTTTTTATGAAAAACTTTTTGTCGAAAGAATATAGCATGAGTTATTGTTGGATAGCAGTAAGTAGTTAATTCTGGTTCATCTAATTATATCTCTGTGTAAGTCATGAAGAGTTGGGAGTGGTTGTTGATTGAAAAAGTTAGCTGTAATAGGCATTTTTATTAGCCTTTGCATTCTATTTTCTCTGAGCTTGTACGAAAATACTCATAAAATGTCCGTAAGTAACGATATTAATGCCGTTGAAAAACCTTCCATAATAGAAGCTTATGCGAGCAAGAAACTGTAAGTAATGAAGTCATAACCCAATCTTATCATTTAGATCGTGAGCACTTATTTCAAAATGCAAACAAAATAAGAATATGCAGAAGAGTGCCTAAAACGCAGAGTGAACTCGACACTTGGGCTGAACAAGCGCATGCTAATGATGGGTACTATGAAATCATAGATAGTATGCATAGAAAATTTAAAATGTGCTTAGGCATCGCAGATCGCGATGGCCCTTATGTTGACATGTTGATAGAAGCTGCTGAAAAGGGCTCAGATAAAGCCGTGTCTTTGCTTTGGCTACTGGACGACGTTGAGCTGGTTGATGAGCTGAAGTTAAAAGATGTCCCAAGAGATGAACAAGTTTCGCGTCGACAAGCATTTATCACGACTAAGTATCGCTTAGCGCACAAGGTCGCACTTCAAGGTGGTGAGAATTTGATGCTAAAGCTTAACTCTGGCTTTCAACACTTATATCCCCAAACTGGTGGGCAGGATTATGTTAAGTCTCTCGCTTTTGCTTACTATTTTGTAGAAGTGTGGTGAGTAACAGTGACGTATTTGGCAGAGTTGAGTGGACAATCAGAGATCTCGAGGGAAAAATGTCACCAGAAGAAATTATTCAAGCCAACGAACTGATCCGTGACTTTGTAGTGCAGCATAGGCGCTATCGACCTGAAGGTAAGATAAAACTTAAGCGCGGAGCAGAGCTGAGTTACTCTTCTCGCTTTCTGGATCAGAATTTTACTAACCAATAGTATTCTTTTGGCGCTTAGATCAGGATTTTACTAAGCTAGTCCGAAAACAAGACTACCAGATCATATTTTTACCAACTGATTAAGCTAATTGGGTTCATTAGATCACGATTTTACTAACCTAGCTTAGTTTGAGTTAGTAAATTTGCGGTGTATATCACCATTATTGCTGATATTTTATGCTAAATGATGTGGTTTCAAAGAGTTAACAAAGAAATGTTAGTAAAATTGTGATCTAAAAAAGGCGCCGTTAGTGGCGCCTTAGTTAAAATATGATCCAATACAGCGTACTGAGCAGCATAGCGATAATGACTAGGTAAAATAGTGATCTGAAATAACTAGGCTTAGTCGCAAAGATAGCGATAAGTAGTAATACTGCCATGGTCATATAACCAATAAACTCTAAGCTACCGTAGGTCCCTTGAGTTTTAAGAGCCAGTGCTAAGCTGCCGCCGAGGCAGAGCCAGCCGGCAATGGTTAATTGACTTGTTACGTTACCTTTTGGACGTGTGCCAAATACTTCTTTATAGTGATTGGGCTTTGCGACTGCAAAACCCATAAATGCTAGCAGGCAAAGTAAAAACGTTAGCCATTCCATTAGGCGTTTACCTCGCGTTTTGCTTGGCGACGTGGTGTCGCCGGCACTGCTTTGGTACTGCCGAGCTTTTTGGCTTGAACCAAGAAGCCGAATGCGATACCAATAGCCATTGCATCAAAACCAAATAATACCCACTGACCATTAATAAAATAGCCCACAAGGCTGCCATCAGTGGTTAACATGTTTACGACAGGCAGTAAGCCCCACACGATAGCATTGACTTTTGCAGATAGCAGCCACGCTAGCCTATCCGACTTAAATAGAGCTGCCAGAGTGAATACTCCCCACGTAACAAAGAATGCCAGAACTTCTTTGTCTGCACGCCCCGCTAATTCCATTGGAAGCAACCGATTTGCATAAAAGAACATCGCCGTTGCGGCAGGCAGACCCATAATGGTGCCTAAATTGAGCGACTCTACAAGCCTTAGGCCTATGCCTGGTTTATCATCATCTTTGAGCTTTTGGCGCAGTCTTTTTGCCCACATGACAGCTCCTGTTGCAATCATGGCACAACCTGCTAATCCCGCGACAAAGTACAACCAACGTAACAATGGCTCGGCTAAACGCCCAGTGTGTAGTGCTATCATTCCGCCGTAAAGATTTTCAGCGCCAGACAGTGTCACATTGTGTGTTTTTAACAACTCACCGGATACCGCGCTATACATCCAACTGGGCGGATCATCCTGCACAGCGCGTTGAGCATTGGCATAAAGCTTAATCGTTGCGCTTGTATCCCCTGGCGATGAGATCACAATACGGCGAAGCGGTGCGTCGCCAGAGTTAGTAAAATAATGATCTAATGCTGTATCTAATGCGATAGCCTTCAATGGCTGTCCTGTCTCAGGGATCGCAGCAAGAAATGGATAGCGTTCGGCTCTGAGTGTTTTTGTATCTTCAAAGCGCTGCTCGGCAGGTTGTGGCAACAACATAAAGATAAGCGTCACTAAGCCAGTATACGTGATCATAATATGAAACGGTAACGCCACCACGGAAGAGAGATTATGGGCGTCTAGCCAACTTCTTAGCCCTTTCCCGTTTCTAAATTGGAACAGATCTTTGAAAATGCGTTTATGGATCACCACGCCAGAGATAAGCGCAATCAGCATAAACAGAGTTGCAAAACAGACAATCCAACGCGCAGTGATCGCGTCCATGTAATGCAAGTCAAAATGTAGGCGGTAGAAAAAGTTACCACCTTTAGTCTCTCTAAACTCAGGAAGTGCCTCTAGCGTTACTGGGTCAAGATACTCAGAGTGACGTTTTCCACGTCTTTCCCCTTCGGCTGGCTTTTCGGAGTACATCAATAGCAGGCTTGGGCGGCGCTCCGTTGGCATTTCAATACGCCAAGACTCGGCGTTTGGTGCTATATCTTGAAACCGTTCAATACTCTTTTTGACGGTTTCATTTTGTTGAGCGCTATCGTAATGAGGTAGATGATGTGTTGCTGGTTGCGTCCACAGACTGATCTCATGTCTGAAAAAGCTCGCAGTACCGGCAAAAAAGATTAAAAACAGCAACCAACAAACGAGTAAACCAACCCAAGTGTGTAGCCAAGTCATACTGCGGAAAAATGACTCTCTCACAGGGAGCCTCCAAAATGCGTCAGTGCGCCATAGAGAATACAAAGTAGTCCGATCATGCCAAGAAAGACTTTTCTAAAAGAGCGGCATCCAAACACCCAAATAAAAACGATGGCGTAAAAGACGATGCCGGTTGTTAATGCATATAAAAGCGCATCTATGCGCGGAGTAGGTAAAGTTAAAGCCAACAAAGATGAAGCCAAAACGGTCACGTAATAGCCGCCGAAAATAGCGATGAAAAAGCGTGCTAGCACTTCAGCTCTGTACAAAATAGCCTTATTGTTTGTGTTATCCCGACTAGGCATAGCACCTCTTAAAAAGACAGAAAACGTAATAGGATATTATCCAATAATTTGCATCTAAATGATAGTGATTCGTACTTGTTTTAAGCTGAGAGGAGGCGTTTTAACGACTAAGTGCTTCGGTTCAATGGGGTTTTGAATGTGGCTATGCCATAATCACCCACGGTGCGATTGGGTAAAACAGGTAAGGGAAGATGGATATTTTTGGACGTGTTAGGCTGTGCAAGCTTTGCGATAAAATGCTTCCCATGGGGGCAAAACCTATCATCCAAGGCAGTTATAAAGCTAAAGTCTTAATTATAGGCCAAGCGCCGGGGTTAAAAGCACATCAAACCTGTCAGCCGTTTAATGACCCTAGTGGAGATAGATTGCGAGACTGGCTTGGTGTAAGTCGAGCGCAGTTTTATAACCCAGATCTATTTGCCATTATGCCAATGGCATTTTGTTACCCAGGTAAAGGGAAGTCTGGAGACTTACCACCGCCGAAAATTTGCGCGCCAACTTGGCATCACCAGGTGCTAGCTACGCTCAATCAGGTGTCGTTGACACTACTTATTGGGCAATATGCGCAAAAGTGCTACTTAACGCAATATTCATCGGTAACTGAGGTGGTTAAAAACGCTGACTTTTCCAGCCAAAGTCATCTACCATTACCGCACCCTAGTCCTCGAAATCAAATCTGGTTAAAAAAGCACGATTGGTTTGAAAAAGATAGAGTACCGCAGTTAAAGACAAGAGTTTCAGCTGCGTTATCATCTTGATAATGCGTTAATTAAATTTTCACTTAATGCTTTAGGCTTAGGTTTAAAATCAAAGGTAATCTGATAGGTTTAAAACTAAGGAATAAAGGTCATATCAGCCAATATTTATCACCATTTAGTTGCGTAATTACGAGTATTACCCCATACTCCACCCTGTTTACATAACAAACACTTTTTAACATTTTCAAAGGACTTGATAATGATATACAAAACTACCGGTTGGGCTGCTGTACTCCTTTCTCTTGTCGCATTCTATCCAAGTGTGCAACCTGGTGCGTTTTCCGTTATAGGCTTCTACTTATGCCTGTTCTCCCTCATTATCGCAGCATTTGCGAGCCATATGGATAAACCAATTTATTTTCGCAGCGTGATCACACTGTCTCTTGTTAACATCTTATTAGTGAATGATGGTACTCGTGCAAGCCTTTGGTTTAGCCAGAGCGACTGGGTTTATATCGGCTCTATGTACGGGATCTTTTTAGTCGTGGTGAGCATTTGTGGCTTTCTAGTGAGTCGAGACTTATTGATATCAACCTTAGAAGGTAAGGTTGAGTAAAAAATAAGTGCACAAGCAAAGCCCGTGCACTAGAACAGCGGTAAAGTACGCTTAATTTTTTGCCAGCGACTGGGTCACCGTTGTGGTCGAGCGACTAAGCAACTGGCTGAGTGCATTACTCTGGGTTGCCAAATATCCTTGTTGCGCTTGTGCCTCAGCGTCAACCAATAACGCAGCAAACGCCGCTGGTACGGCGAGAGCAACCAAGTAGGCCAAATATTCTTCGTCAGATACAAACTTTGCTTTTACTTCAACTTGGGTATGGTTTGACACCGCTTGTGCCAAACCTTCAATTGTAAATGCGTTATCGCCAGCCAGCTCACAGACTGAATTATCATGGCCTGAGCTACTTAATACGGTTGCAAGACAATTACATCAAGAATGTTTTAAGCTCTATGCAAGTCCTTAACTGATAACATTGCATGGTTTACCAAGCAAAGACACACAGTTAAATCAAGGGGATGACACAGTTTTATCGTGGCGGTGAAGCCGTAAACTTTACACCGACTCAAGTACATTGGTGCAATTCCCCCATGCTGTTAGAACAAATGACAGTCTCAGGTTAGGAGTTGCGCAGTTATTGCCTTCTACTGTGAAGCTAGAAGTTGAGCGTGGCGAGTTACAAATGATCTGTCCAGAGTTAAGTAGCGAGCAACTGGTGTTTTCTCTCATTTATCCATCGCGTAAACAAATTCCACCTAGGGCTCGAGCAGTTTTTGACTATCTATTGGAAGCGAATCTGTTTGGATAGCTTTAATTCTCTTGAATAGAATGATGTGTGATGTTTTTACTAATTTAATTATTTTAAAGCGAACGTATACTTTCTTCCAACGGCTCATCCCGAGAGCTAATCGAACACCGTCTATATATCGAGGAAAGTATCATGAACCTAATTAACATCATTAAACCGAACAGTACAATGACATCAGTGTTATCTTTATTTGGCCGAGTAGGGCTATCAGCCATTTTTATACTGGCGGCGATTAATAAAATCCAATACTTCGAAGGTAACGCTGCATACATGGCTTCAAGCGGATTACCAAGCGAGCTGCTGCCATTGGTTATAGCCTTTGAATTGATAGGAGGGCTGTTCATTCTAGCGGGTGCATTTACACAGCTGACAGCAATTGCATTTGCAGGGTTTAGTATTGCCAGTGCCTTGCTGTTTCACTTTGAACTGGCCGACCAAATACAATTCTTAATGTTTTTTAAAAATATTGCTATGGCTGGTGGCTTTCTCGCACTCGCCGCGTCAGGTGCTGGTAAATTCAGCATTGATAGTAAGCTAGTAGAGAGTAAATAATTACAAAATAAAAGCGCACAGGGTTGGGGCCGTGCGCTTTTGGTTGTCCTGTTAAGCCTTTTTAAATTTAATTTGCGCGACAAAAAATAATGCGAGCGTTTGTGTAAATAGGACGGTCACGTGGAGGTAAACAGGAAAACCCAAAGTTGCATCGATGGTCGAAAGCGCCAACTGGGAAATATGGAAAGTGGGCAACAGCCAAGCAAACCATTGCATTGCTTCAGGAAATAGCGCGATAGGCAGCCACAGACCTGAAAGCAGCGAAAGTGGTAGGTAAACTAAATTAACCACCGCAGGTGCCGCTTTTGCTGACACTGACAGCCCAACTAACAGCCCTAACATACACAAAGGCAAGGTGCCGAGCAGGGCAATTGCAACCACGAGTAACCATTGAGCTAAACTTAAAGACAAGCTGGAAAATAATGCCAGTAAGCTCATTAGGCAGGCTACGAGCAATGAAAACGCCGTCGCACTCACACATTTTGCGAGCAGATACTGATAGGGAGAAACGGGAGAGAGCTGCTTGAGTATCAGCCAACCATTTTGCTTTTCAAGGGCGACGTTAACGCCAAAGGAAAATAGCGCAGATCCTATCATGCCAAATATCAGATAATTGATATACATATAGTTATGGGAGTCATGATGACTGAACACCACGCCGAAGAAAAGATAAAACAAACAAGGAAATAGGGTGGCCGGGATCACAAAACCCTTACTTCTAAATGTGCTCAAAAGCTCAGTTTTGCTTTCAAGTATAAAGGATGCTGTGTTTATCATGGTTAAGCGCTCCTAGCATTCATTAGGGATAAATAAGCTTCTTCGAGGCTCATTGGGGCTACATATAAATTGCGGATAGAAAATTTCTCTAATAACTGCTGCAAAATATGGTTTGGCTCGTCCGTCAAGATAGTGAACTGATCGCCTTTAACATTCAGATCTATCATGGGAAGTGCGTTAACCAGTGCCGCAGCAGACTGGTCGCTGGTGAACTTGATTTGTGAGCGACGATAGGTGGTAGCAAGCTCAGGTATGTCATTAAGCTTGGTACATTTTCCTTCTTTTAAAACTAACAATTCATCCGCTAATGCTTCTGCCTCGTGAAGATAGTGTGTGGTAAGGAGTACCGTTTTATTTTGTTGTTTTAACGTGCGTACGGCCTGCCACAGTTGCTGTCTTGACTCTACATCCATACCCACACTAGGTTCATCCAAAAAAACAATGTCTGGATTGCCTGCTAGTGCAATCGCCATAAACAGTCGTTGCTTTTGGCCTCCAGATAATGTATCGAAAGTTTGTTCTAAAAATGGTGCTAATTGGCAGAGTGAAATTAACTTCTCCAATGGAATAGGGGCTTGATGGTAACTTGCAAATAACGCCAGAAACTCCTTCACCTTGGTTTGCAGAGGTAGTCCGCCTAACTGCATCATGGCACCCACGCGCCGACGACAAAAATCAGACTCAGGCTGATGACCAAGAACGGAAACTCGTCCTGATTTGGGTCTTAGTCTGCCAAGCATTATATTGATCAGGGTGGTTTTTCCAGCGCCATTTGGACCAAGAATGGAATAAACCTTACCCTGTTCAAGCGTAAGGTTTAGGTCTGCTAATATTGGCTTAGTATTGTTGTATGCAAAACTGATATTTGATAACTCAATGGCGTTGCTCACCGTCTTCGCTCCTACTGAACTGTACGATCTGCAGTATGCGCTGCTATAAGATGAAGCGTGAGTGAGGGTTGTCAGAAAATAAAATGACAAATGTCAGAACTTAAAAGATAACTCACAGGCATTGCAGCACCTGTGAGTATTCAAGTATTACAGCCCTGTCATTTTTGATAAATGTGTAGAGAGGGCAAGTTGGATCTTAGTGTCAGGGGCCTTTACAGTAAACAAAGCCTCTTCAAAATCGCCTTTTGAAAAGCTATCGTGAATGTTATTCGACAGCGCATAAGGCTCACTTGGCATGCCGGTAAATGGAAAAATCATCCGATCCATGCCGCCATCACCATCTTCGTCATGGATCACGTGGATCGCATACTGGCCTGCAGGCACGCCTTCAAAAGTGACCGTCGTGGTAGGAGTCTGCGGTGTGACAATCAGCTTGCGAAAAAAGTGAGCGTCTGGATCATTCACATTCTTATCGCTGTGGTAGTCAGCGCTGTTGTCAAATAACAGTACTAGCATTTGACCATCGGTATTAGTCACATCTGTGATTTCAACCGTAAGATTCGTTGGGGGACCTGCAACCGTATTTACGCTTACCGGACTTGTTGAACTACACGCCGCAAGAAGTGCCAGCGCAAACAATAAACTTAGGGACCTCATCCTTTGCTCCTATTAAGGGTTAAATTGTAGCTCCACAAGCTTGTCAGATAATTGTGTAAATACTGTTAAAAATTGTTAGATGCGAGCAATGTTAAAGGCTGTTCTGACCAGTACGACCACGCGTTGTAATAGATTGGAACAATCATTCGACGCAATAGAACGAAATAGCCAAATTTGACTAATTTTATTCTCGCGCAGGTTTGGTAGGCTAACTATTAAATAATTGCGCTGAACTGATTATTCCAAGTTCAGGTTAACCCGAGAGCTATTATGAAAATTATCCGAACTAACAAAGCACAGGCAACACAAGATGGTGCTGGCGTAAATATTAACCGTATCGCTGGATTTGACGGCAAGAGTTAGGGCCTGTTTATCTTTCAAGTTTGTTTTTGCAGCAGTTTGATTGGTATTTATACAAGGCAGAGCCGGCGTAGCATAGTTATTCTATGTGAGTCAGGCGATAACACAGTAGAAATGCCAATCAAGCGCTGCCCTTTGGGTTCACCTGAGTGCGCTTTGTTCATTGTTGCTCAACTTTTGCCTAGATTACTATGCGGCAAGG
>NZ_PNDS01000042.1 GCF_005886535.1 Pseudoalteromonas sp. S2755 | reverse complement strand
CCCACTTTTTTGGCACCGCGCAGAGTTTTGCCATCAAACGCAATGATTGGCCTACCAGACTGAGAGCGCTGTTCGTTGACCCAACTGAACAAGGACAAAACTAGAGAGTCAGTTTCTACTGCTTTAAGAATACGTCCAATGCAATGAATTTTGCAGCCCCTTTATTTGTTTAGCACAATTATTAAGCGGTTTGGGTTTGTTTTGCAATATCTACAATGTTTGTTAGTGCTTACATTGATCCTTTTTTGGGTACAGTGTAGAATCTTTTTGTGCAACTTGGTTGTATAAAGCGCATTTAATGTTTTTCAGTAGTTAAGGACCTAAAAGTTGAGAGTTATATTTTTATTATTTTTATTATTACCATTTTTTACAGAGTCAAAGAATCAATACTATTCAATTGAAAATTACGATGCGAGTATATTAAGTGAGTCTCCTTGGCTCGCCGATTACAGAGAGTCCGTTAGCCTTGAAAAGGCAGGTAAGCATAATGAAGCATTATCTAAAATAGAATCACAATTAGCGACAATTGCAGCAAGTGAACGTGATTATGGTAAGGTTTTTGTAAAATATATATACCAAATACAGAAATCTAATCTAGAGAGAAGAGCACTTCTATTTTTTGAGGAGCTAAGTCAAAAGTATAGCTATTATTGGGTTGAAGCATCATATATATACATTCATATGCTTGATGAAATTAACACTTACAACCAAGCATTTGAATTTAGTTCAGAGGAAGTTGAAAAAAATGAAGGCAGTGAATTTTCTTACTGGTTATACTTCCTAACAAGTGGAAATTATAACAAAGAGAAAAAAGGAAAGATAATAGCCAAGCTAAAAAATATAAACCCTAATGTTGATAAGAATGAGTTGGTAAAGTTATCTAATGCTAATTTAGATCAAGCTTTCAATCTAAGGAAAGTGAAAGAAGTTTTTTCTGCTTTGTCTACACCGGGGAAAAGTCAAGATGATGCACTTTATTACATTGATAAAATCCAAGGTGTTATTATTAAATCAGAGAGTAAGCTAGCTTCTCTTAGAGAAAAATACTCTGATAGTTTGTTCTTGGCGATAACCCATAGCTTTATTACTTTTTATAATTATGATAATGGTTATCTAAATGCAAAAGAGATATTAATAAAATATAAGAATAGCGATTATAGTAGTTTAATTACAGATCTTGTAGTTGATCATCATATAAATATGATTGAACAAGCATATAAAAATAACTTTTTGACGGTGAATTCGATACCGCAAAGCCTAGTTTCAACTCCTAGCTTGCGATATCCATTCTGCAGCCTAGACGACTTTTCAAAGCCATCAATCCCTATGGAAACTATTACAGTACATGGTACATCTATCGCGGTTCCCCCCGCTTGGCACCCCGATATATTTACTACTATATCCATGGCAAATTTAGATTCGTTCTTAAATAGATCATTTATATATTTAGGCCCAATTGCAACGCCAAATAGTACTGAACAAAAGAAAAAAGAATGTAAAAATAAAATGGAAGAGACGGTAAAATCCTGTAAGGATACGTACTTTTTTTATACAAATGCTGCTGGCTTACTATGTATAGCAATACCGGGTAAGAAAAGAGAAGGGGTATGCCACACTTCTGTGCAAAGCTTAATTTATAAAAGTTCTCAATGGTGTGAAGCACAAGGGAAAAAAGGCTTAAAAGAGAAGTGCAACTTATAATCGGCGCTATATTGCTTTGTGAGGAATTATGAATATTGACTATCTAAATTTAGATACTGAAATTTTAATAATCATATCATTTTCTTTATTTACTTTGATTAGTATCTATCTATCGATAGGGAAAGTGGAGAAGACTCTAAAAGAGATACGAAAAGAAAGGGAGATACTAAATTTCAAGTTAGATGCACTGCTTCAGCAAAGTAACACATCATTTCCAACAAGTGACATGCTCAGCTCGGAACTAAAAGAAATGATAATCTCAGGCTATGAACTAGATTGTATAAAAGCCATTAAAACCCAGTTTTTATGTACACAAGCGCAAGCAGAAAGGGTAGTTGATACAGTAAAAAAGGAGCTTAAACTATTTTGATGATGATATAGCTAACATTTTGGCGCTCAAGCTGGATTATATCATTCCGCATGGGCGCTTCGTATAAATAGAAAGCCGGACCTCGATTTCAAGTTCCACTCAGGTGCGCCTGTTTAAGCACTAAATTTATTCAAAAGGATGGCAAAGGAGCTGCTGTTTACCACTTTCGTCAATGACGATATATGAGCTTTGTGAATACCAATCGCCAAGCACAGTGCGTACCTTACCATCTGGGTAGGTGTGCACTTTTGGTCTGTGGGTGTGGCCGTGGATCATATTGTCTACGCCATGTTTTGCGAACATGTCTGCCACCGCTTCTTCGGTGACATCTAAAATCTCGAGGGGCTTGCCTTTTTGGTTTTCAATGCTCTTACGCCTTGCATTTGCAGCGACTTTACGACGATACCAAAGTGGCATAGCAAGCATCAGTCTTGGCCACCACCAACCGCGGCTCTTCTTACGAAACTTTTGATAGGCTTCGTCTTGTGTACACATCTCGTCGCCGTGCAAAATCACCGTCGGTGTGCCGTATAGATCTATTACCGCTTGTTCAGGTAGTAAAGTCATTTGGCATTCGTCAGCAAAGGTTTGTTTGATTAAAAAGTCACGGTTACCGTGAATAAAAAATACTTGAATGCCAAGGTGACTTAAGCTTCGCAGTTTTTGTGCAATACTCAGGGCATAAGGGTCTTTTTCATCGTCTCCAATCCACACTTCAAAAAAATCACCAAGAATATATAAAGCGTCGACATCGGCGGTCATATGATGGTCGAGAAAAGCGAAAAAAGCGTCGGTGATATCAGTGCGGTGCTCGGTTAAATGCAAGTCGGCGATAAAATAGGTTTTACCCATGGGACCTCAAAACTAATAAGGCCAGCATAAATACTGGCCTTGAATAAAAAGTAGGATATTACTCAGCAACGTATGCTTTTTCGATGATCACATCTTCAAGCGGTACGTCTTGGTGGAAACCAGAAGAACCAGTAGCAACACCTTTAATCTTATTTACAACGTCCATGCCTTCAACAACTTCGCCGAATACACAGTAACCCCAACCTTGCGATGTTTCGCTAGAGAAGTTAAGGAAGTCATTGTCGTTAACATTGATAAAAAATTGTGCAGTTGCAGAGTGTGGATCTGGCGTACGTGCCATTGCTAGGGTACCCACTTTGTTTGCAACACCGTTGTTTGCTTCGTTTTTGATCGGTGCTTCAACTGGTTTTTGTTCCATACCTGATGCAAATCCGCCACCTTGAACCATAAAGCCGTCGATTACACGGTGGAAAATAGTACCGTTATAAAACTCGCTGTTTACGTAGTTTAGGAAGTTAGCTACCGTTTCAGGCGCTTTGTCAGCGAAAAGATTAATACGGATTTCGCCGTGATTTGTTTCTAAAACAACCATGTTAGTGTCCATCGTGTTGAATGATAAAAGCCTATTTTATATCAACTGGGCTTTTGTGAAAAAGCATTCCTTGAAAATCTGCGTAAAAAATCAAAAAACTGCTGTAATTCGTTATTAAAATCTAGAGGCGCTGCTATGCAGGTGGTATGATTGAAAGCACTTTTGTTAAAAAATGAACCGTACTTAGGAAGAAAACTACATGTTGCAGATTTTCAACACACTCACTCGCCAAAAAGCCCCTTTTAAACCGCTCAAAGAAGGCAAGGTTGATATGTACGTGTGTGGTATCACTATCTATGATTTCTGTCATGTAGGACACGCACGCACTTATGTTTCATTTGACGTAATGAACCGTTATTTACGTTATTTAGGTTATGACGTCACATATGTGCGTAATATTACTGATGTGGATGACAAAATCATTAAACGCGCCGCGGAAAACAACGAGTCGATTAATGACCTAACGGTTCGTATGACCAAAGCCATGCATGAAGACTTTACCGCATTGAACATGTTACCTGCGGATATTGAGCCGACTGTAACAGGGCATATGGACGAAATCATCGAGATGATCGCGCGCTTGATTGAAAAAGGCCATGCTTACGTTGCGAAGGACGGGGATGTATTGTTTGATGTCTCAACGTTTGAGCAATATGGTCAGTTATCTCAGCAAGATTTAGAAATGCTACAAGCGGGTGCACGCGTTGAGGTAGCGCAAGACAAAGATGATCCGCTCGACTTTGTATTGTGGAAAAAAGCCAAAGCGGATGAGCCTGCGTGGCAATCTCCGTGGGGCGAAGGTCGTCCAGGTTGGCACATTGAATGTAGCGCAATGAGTTCAAAGCATTTGGGCGAATTTTTTGATATTCACGGTGGGGGGTCAGATCTGCAGTTCCCGCACCATGAAAACGAGATTGCCCAATCGTGCTGCGCAAATAACGGCCGTTATGTGAACACTTGGATCCACACCGGTATGGTACAAGTTAACAAAGAGAAAATGTCTAAGTCTCTTGGCAATTTCTTTACCGTACGTGAAGTGCTTAAAGCTTTTGATAGAGAAACAGTACGCTATTTCTTGATCAATGGTCATTATCGTAGCCAGCTAAACTACTCACAAGAAAATCTTGAACAAGCACGTTCGTCGCTTGAGCGTATTTACACTGCGCTACGTGGCGTTGAGCTGGTGGAAGTCGAACTTAAAGGTAATGCTTACGCTGAACGTTTTGAGACAGCGATGAACGACGACTTCAACACGCCAGAAGCACTGCCAGTGATTTTTGAATTATCAAAAGAAGTGAATCGCTTAAAAGATAGTGACGCAAAAGCTGCGGGTGAGCACGCGTTTATTCTTGTGAAACTCGCGGAAGTCTTAGGTATTGCGCAGCAAGACCCTGAATCTTTCTTACAGGGCGAGCAAGACGACGGCGAAGTAGCGCAAATCGAAGCATTGATTGAAAAGCGTCGCAGCGCTCGCGAAAATAAAGATTGGGCCGCAGCGGATGAGGCGCGTGATGCGCTAACTGCCTTAGGCGTTGTTTTAGAAGATAGCGCGGGCAAAACAACTTGGCGTAAAGCTTAACCTCCTTGGTACCAACACGATACGCAAATAAAAATGCCTTCACATCAATCGGTGTGAAGGCATTTTTATTTATAACACTACTATTATTTTTAAGGCGTTAATGTCGCCTTAAATTCAGGCGCTTTGCGTGCATTAGTCAATTGCTCGAAAGCATAGGCAAGCTTGATCAATCTCGCCTCGCTATAGGCCTCAGCGAAGAAAGAAATACCCAGCGGTAGCTCGTGATGAAAACCCATCGGTACTGTAATGCTTGGATATCCTGCAATCGCGGCAGGAGATGACGACGAGGCTGAGAAATTATCACCGTTAATGATATCGATACTCCAAGCTGGGGTATTCGTTGGTGCGATAAATGCGTCAAGGCGATGTTCTTGTATTATTTTATCAATGCCTTGTTGACGGGCAAACTTTTTAACCAAAGCTTGGGCTTCTTGATATCGGTGTTCCGTGATATCGCCTTTCTTTGCAGCTTCCTCTATCAAATATTGGTCAAAGAACTTAATGGTGGAGGGATGTTGCTGGTTGAATTGGATGAGCTGGTTTAGATTTTTTACTTTTACCTGCTCTGGTGTCGTGGCAAGGTAAGCATTGAGATCATGCTTAAAGT
Source organism: Pseudoalteromonas sp. S2755 (assembly GCF_005886535.1). Taxonomy (GTDB): domain Bacteria; phylum Pseudomonadota; class Gammaproteobacteria; order Enterobacterales; family Alteromonadaceae; genus Pseudoalteromonas. The sequence continues at coordinate 63,136 of NZ_PNDS01000042.1, read as the reverse complement.
CATAGAGCAAAATATCCAATTCGGCAGAGCCTAAAGCTTCCAGCTCAGGTAAGTCTAACCCTTCAATTATTTCTGCGCCATTTGCTTTCATGGTCGCAACGGCTTTTGCAAATACCGCTTGAACTGCTGGTGGAAACTGACCTACATGACTGGTGATAGCAATTCGTTTGCCTTTGAGGCTGGCAGTATTTAAGCCTTGGGTAAAATCAATCGGCTGTTTTGCATTGGTAACGATAGCATTGAGTAATAAGGCGGCGCCCATCACCGATTTTGCCATAGGGCCAGCGCTATCTTGGCTATGACTGATAGGAATAATGCCTTCACCAGGAACTAAACCGACAGTCGGTTTAATACCTACAACACCATTATGTGCTGAAGGACAAACAATAGAGCCGTCAGTTTCCGTGCCAATGGCGAGCAGGGCAAGACCTGCGGAGACGGCAACGGCTGAGCCTGAACTTGAGCCGCATGGTGTTCTATCTAACACATACGGGTTTTTGGTTTGACCACCGAGCGTGCTGTAGCCGCTCGAGCTGAAACTTGATTTAAAGTTTGCCCATTCACTTAAATTGGCTTTGCCAAGGATGATAGCGCCGGCTTGTTCTAACTGGATGATAAGTGGTGCAGCTTGGGTTTTGACGTTGTGTTGCAGGGCAAGTGCGCCTGCGGTTGTTGCCATTGGCGCTCTGGTGTCGATGTTATCTTTAACAATAACTGGCAGGCCATGAAGTGGCCCTCGATATTGTCCCGCGAGTAGTTCGGCATCAAGCTTTTTTGCGTCTTCTAAAGCGTTGGGATTGAGCGTGATCACGGCATTGAGCATAGGACCACTATCATCAAGTTGTGAAATTCTTTTTAGATAAAACTCAGTGAGTTGCGTTGCCGATAAAGTTCGATTTTGTATTTTGGTTTGTGCTTCGAGCGTGGTAAGGTCCGCAAGCGATTGACTATAAGCTGGCAACGCTAGCGCGAGACAAGTGGTTAAGGCAAGTAGGGATTTTTTCATGACGTATTTTACCAATCCGCAGTAGTATTATTGTTATATATTTGTCCTTTATTTAGTCACGAGCCATGTAAAAGGTCAAGCGAGCAGCCTAAACAAAACATGATTTAGGCACCTCTAACACTTGTATTTTTGCTTCTAGGCACACACACTTAACCTCACGAGATAACAAAAAATATAACCATGATAAAAGCACCAATAGATATAGACGTAGATATTCCGTGGCTTGACCAAAAGCTATTTTCATTAGGTAAATTTTCATTAGAGGTGGGAGAGGCACTCTCATTTATCGCTGTGATTGTTGCGACTTTGGTGATCTCCAAGATCCTGCGACTAGCATTTAATCGTCTCGCTTCAAGACAAGGGGTGATCCAGCATACCTCAGCCTATGTGATAGGCAGGATCATTCACTACATCGTGTTATTTATCGGTCTTATTATCGCTCTGACCGCCTTAGGTTTTGAGATAACTGAGCTGGCGCTTGTGGCCAGTGCACTTGGCGTTGGGATTGGTTTGGGGCTACAAGGTCTGGTGAATAACTTTGTTTCTGGTCTGGTGTTACTGCTAGAGAAAACCGTCAAAGTTGGGGACTTTGTTGAGCTGACAAACGGGGTAGTGGGGGAAGTTATAGCCATTCACATGCGCTCAACTTGGATCCGCACCAATGACAATGTCGACCTGCTTATTCCAAACTCGGAAATGGTGTCAAATACAATTACCAATTGGACAATGTCAGATAAATATCGTCGTTTCCGTATTCCTTTTTCAGTAGCCTACGGTAGCGACAAAGAGAAGGTGAAGCGTGCCGCATTGGAAGCGGCCAAAAATGTCCAATACACCTTGAATACGCCGGGGCGAGAAGCCACGGTATGGATGACCGGGTTTGGTGATAGTAGCTTGAATTTCACGCTAGGAGTTTGGGTGCAACCTGAGCAGGTAAAGCGACCAACGGCGCTGGTTTCTGATTATCTTTGGGCTATTGATGATGCCTTTCGCAAATATCAAATCGAGATCCCGTTTCCACAGCGCGATCTTCACTTACGCAGTGGCTTTTCTATGGAAAAGCCTGATGAAAACTGAGTGTAAAATATCGGCTAGGGTGCTAGCCGTTATTGAGTTTACTCACTGAATGATTTTAACCACTCGTTGCGGGAATGGAATTTCGATTTCCGCATTTTTAATCGCGGCAAACACCGCTCTATTCACTTCTAGTTTAGTTTCGATAAGTGAAGTCGTAGGCACCCAGTAGCGGTAGCTCAATATCACTGCGCTGTCGGCAAACTCCTCAATCCCGACTTGAGGCTTAGGGTCTTGACTGACTTTAGTATTGTCAGCGAGTACCTGATTGATAAGTGTTAATGCGCCTTGGTGATCAGCATCATAGGCTATCCCTATCTCGCCTTTAACCAGAGAGTTTGCAAACGAGTTATGGAGAATTTCTCCCACCACATGTTTATTTGGGATTGTGATCTCTACTTTGTCTTCGTTGATGAGCGTGGTATGTCCAAGCTCAATCATTTTAACTTGGCCGTTAACGCCTTTGATGCTGATGGTATCGCCAATCACAAATGGGCGGGTAGCGATGATGGCAAGCCCTGCGCCATAATTTGCCAGCATCCCTTGTAGCGCAAGACCAGCACCTAGAGACGCGGCACCGATGGCGGCGACAAACGGTGTGATACTGATGCCAACCTTGCCAAGAGAAATAATCACAAACATGGCAATAATCAGCACTTTGATCACATTGCCAATAAAGTTGGTTAAAGCAGGATCGATATTGTGTTTTAGCATCAAGTTTTCAGTCGCTTTAGACAGCTTTCTTGATAACCACAAACCGAGAAGGAAGATGAATATCGCAGCGAGCAGTTGGAAACTGTACGTCACCAGATACTCTCGAATAATGTTGTAATAGTGTTCTATTTGCTCGATTTCTTGATTGATCACAGTCGTATCCCGAGTTATTAAATTAGAGTAGCCAGCCAATGATAAAACAAAGGCACCCAAAGTGCAGTTATCATGGCGGTAATTGTCATCGCCGCAGAAGCAAAAGCACCAGCCATGGGGTGATGCTCTATCGCTGTGGCAGTGCCTATGGCATGGCAGACAACACCCAGCGCGGTGCCTTTCGCTTGCATAGGCTCAACTTTACACCAATGCAAGATATGTAGTCCAAACACACCACCAAATACACCAATCAATATCACCATAATCGCTGCAATAGCGGGGATCCCCCCGAGATAATCACTAATGAGTAAGGTGATTGGTGTTGTAACCGACAGGGCCGCCATTGAAGCTGAGAGCTGTGGATCGGCTGCAAAAAATTGACAGATTAGAAAAGCGCTTAACGTAGACAGTGAAACACCCAACCAACTGGTTAAGCACAATGCAAAAAATACCGGTTTAATTTGGTGAAATTGTTTATACAAGGGGTAAGCGAGTGCAACGACAGCTGGCTCTAACAAGTAATGAATTGGTAGCGTTGCTTGTTGATATACCTTGTAGTCAAATTTCGTGAGTAGTAGACATGCCGAAATGGTCAAAATGCAGATCAGCACAGGGTTTAATATCGGTAAGGAGATGCGCTGATATAGTTTGCGAGCACTAAAAAATAACAGGACGGTGAGCGCTGACGCCATAATCATATTAATCACGAAACTTGATGCTCTTAACGATAGGGCTTAACAATATAAGACTTATTGTTGGTACACCAATTAGCAATAACAGTAGCATAAGCCAGTGGGATTGAAACAAACTAAGATGTTCTACCAAGCCCACTCCCGCAGGAATAAAAAACAGCGCCATATATTTTAAAATGGGCTCCGCCCCAGGTGCTAACCATTCTACTTTAATGATTTTTGTGGCAAGGAGTATGACAAGAAACACCATGCCAAGTAGGGCGGCTGGGATCTGAATAGCGCTATGCTGAATTATCCATTTAGCGCTGAAGAGGCACGCTAAAATGATGGCAAAGCCTAGTGCAAATTGTAATATCAACTTCGCTCTGTGTACCATTAAATGTAAATCCTCAGCACTGCAATGGCGCTAACATATATGATGCCTAATTGTACGCTCTTGTATTGCGATGACCATTATACTTTGGGCAAACAAGCATTAAATCTAACGTTACCACTTCATGCGAGGCAAAAATGGCTTTTTATTCTCATCTGCTACAGAGGCATTCTTCATCGCAATTTTGGTATTTTTAGCTGCGAGCAATTTGATTTGTGACCACGTTTCTAACCATAGCAGTTTACGGGCAGGTTGGTTGTAGGCTCGATTATACACTTTCTTAATTGCTGCAATGGCATCTGGCGAGCGTGCGGTAAATTGAGTGAGCAGTTCTGAGAGTCTAGCGTCAACATCATCACAGAGCTCGGTAATAAGGCCGTATTCCAGTGCTTGCTGGGCGTCTATTCGCTGTGCATGGACTGTCATCAGCAATGCCTTATCCTTGTTCATTGTGGCAGGCAAAAGTAAGCTGCCGCCCATGTCAGGGCAAAGTCCCCATTTGGCTTCCATAATGGCAAACTGCGCACTGCTGTCGGCTAAACGAATATCTGCACCTAATACAATATGACAGCCTCCACCTAAACAGTTGCCCGTGATCTTGGCGATGACAGGAACAGGCAAAGCTTGCCAGCCAAGTACGACTCTTTGTACTAAGTTAGCATTGCCGGGTAACCACTTTTTAAGTAGCTTGATGATCCCGGAAGGTTTATTCAACACGCTTTTTACATCTAGACCAGCACAAAAATGTGCGCCTTCACCTTGGATAACAACAGCTCTAATTGATTTGTTTTTTCTAATTTTCTTTATTGCTTTATCTAAACCAACAAACATGTCAACAGACAGCGCGTTTTGTTTTTCTGCTCGAGATAAGGTCACAAATGCGATGTCGTTCGCTTCGGAAAATGAAATCATGATGAGATGCTCCTTGCGGGTTTTATGCGATAGTTTTAGAGTAATAACTCAAAAGCGACGTAACATTCAACTTTTACCGATAATTTGTTCGTCATTTAGCGTTATTTTCTGTTTGATTATCGCGACTAAGTATTTATGTTTTACCTCATTTTGCTATCATTGCGCCAATTTTAAAACAACAGGCTAGCGTCCATGACAGCGAGACTTTGTAGCATCGAAGAAGCCACTCACCAAGCATATGATATCTTCCTTGAGTTGGCCCCGGATAATCTTGAAGAACACGATATTAATATGTTCAATGAACATCGCGAAGATCGTGGCTTCATTGAAGAAAGTGAGCCGGACGACAGTTGGTCGAGCATAACCGCGTATGAACAAGAAGCGGAACCGGAACACTTCATTCAGGTGTTGGTCGGTATCGAGTTTGATGACTCGGATCAGGTGTACGCAAAAATCCTAATTAGCAGAGATTTAGATGCGCCGTTTTGTCATATCATTTGGAAGCAATAACCGGAAAGTAGTTGTCAGTGCCATTTTTTAGAACTTTCGCTTTACTTGCGGTTGGCTTATTTTCGCTACCGAGCTTAGCTACGGATCCATTCGAAGATTTTCACGAATATGGCAAAATGCCCGATGATGAAATTCATCAAAAACACAAGGGCGAGATGCTATACGGTGACGTTGAGTTTGGCTTTATCGTCAACAAAGGTAATACGCAAAATACGTCATTTAAGTTTAAAAGTAATCTCTACCAAGATTTCCCTAAGTGGCGTAATCAATTTAAATTTAATGGCCTTTATCGCCGCGAGCAAAATACAGAAACGGACGTCGAAGATGTCTCAGCCTCGCGCTACTTTGGCTCAGCACAAGGGAACTATAAGCTAGGGGATGACAACGCCTCGTTCTTTATGTATGGCGACTATGAGCGTGACAGGTTTAATGGCAAGGAATACACCACGACATTTGCGCTAGGTTATGGCAACCGTGTGTACGAGGGGAGAAAGAATACTGTAGACATTGACATCGGTCCCGGTATGTCGATCTCTCGTGTGGATAACGAAATTGAGCTTGAAGCGGAAGAGGATAGAACGGAAAAAGGCCAGCTTTTGCGGATGGCATTGCAATGGGAAAGAAACGTTTCAAAGCGCACCCGCTTTAATCAAGATATCAGTTTTGAGCAATCGCTGTCAGGTTTGAACTCCCGGTTGTTTGCTGAATCAGCGCTAGTGACACAAGTGATAGGCGGTATTGCGTTGAAATTTGCGTTTATTTACCGTTATAACTCGCAGCCAGAAGATGAAAAAGAAAAAGTAGACACCGAGCTTGGTGCTACATTAGTTTACAGCTTTGATTAAAGAAGACTATCGATGTATAAAAATACACAATTTGCATGGGTGATATGGTTGTTTCTAGCCTTTATCGCCAGTTTTACCGTATTGGCAATTTTTCTAACTGGTAGCAATCTCGCTTTTGTTAGCTTTTTGGTGATCCTCGCGCTTGTCGCCTTTATCTTTTATGGCTTAACCATTCAAGTGAACCAAGAGCAACAAACGTTAAGCTGGTGGTTTGGACCTTCAGTTGCCAAAATGACCTTAAAGTTTGACGATATCGATTATGTTCAACCCGTGACTAATTCTCTACGTCATGGCATTGGTATGCGGATCAGTACAGATGGTTGGGTATACACAGTTGCTGGGTTCAAGGCGCTTGAAGTGGTGATGAAGGACGGAACTAAATATCGTTTAGGCACCAATGACCAAGAAAATTTGGTTTCGGCTATGGAAAGTAAACTTAAACAAGAAAAAAGCGCTGAATGATCAGCGCTTTCTATTAGTAGTTCGACTAATTCTTAGTGGTCGTGGCCACAACCACCTTCGCCATGAACATGGCCGTGTGCAACTTCTTCAGCTGTCGCTTCACGTACTTCAAGCACTTCAACGTCAAAATTCAGTGTGATCCCAGAAAGTGGGTGGTTCGCGTCAACAATGACTTCTTCATCTTCGATACCGATGATCACAACGATTTGGTCGCCTTCATCGGTGGTAGCTCTAAATTGCATACCCACTTCGATTTCCATGCCTTCAAACATTGATTTAGGAACCGCCTGAGTCAGTTCGTCAAAGCGTTCACCATAGCCTTCTTGTGGCTCTATGGTCACGCTGAAAGTGTCACCAGCTTGTTTGCCTTGTAGGGCATCATCAAGACCTGGGATCAGATAGCCGGAGCCAAGCATCGCTATCACTGGCTCATCATCAAATGTGCTATCAATCGTATTGTTGTCTTTGTCTTGAACTGAGTAGTGGATTGTCACTACCGAGTTAGGGCCAATAATCATATAAGATCCCGTTAGTTGTCTTCTAAAGAATAAGGTAGAGGTTGAATAGTAAGACTCACCTCTGGTGAATTTTTTGCTCTTAGCACCGCGTTTTGTGGTGTGTCATTTGGCATCACAGCCAGCGCGTAATAACGGCCGCTGTTAGCATCAAAGGTTTGTTGAATAACTTTGCCACCACGACGCCAGTTGTCTTCAATCTGCAGTTCAATGTCAGCTTCTTCAATGCGCTCTGCGGTGTTGCCTGTCACTATGTACATGGCACGCTTGTTTTTACCAAGATAGCGCATTCGAGCTACGGTTTCTTGACCAGTATAGCAACCTTTCTTAAAGCTGATCCCGTTGAGGGCTTGAAGGTTAACCATTTGTGGTACAAATTCATCCACGTGATCAGCATCAAGACTTGGCTCTCCTGCTAAAATGCTGGCCGCAATAAAGGGAGCTGGATTGCTTTGTTGTTCTACGTCCGCGGGTAAACTTGCACCATCGAACGCGATGAAAACAAAGCGCTCGTCTGTGAGTTTTAACAGTTTGCCGTTGGTAACATCAACAGCGCTTGCGTCAGACGGAAGCTCAACGCCGAAAGCAGTAGTAAGCGCTTCACTGTCTTGAGTGATTAAGCCAAAGACTTCACAGTCAGCAAAATCAATGTCAACTTTGGCAAAAACGCCGTACTTTTTTAGCTCACGAAGTGATGCTTCAGCTTCGGCTACACCTGCAAGCATCAAGTAGTCGCCTTGATATTGAGTTAAGCGCGACACAGACCAAAGTTTGCCTTTAGGGCTACAATGCCCAGACCACATAAAATTATCTTCTTTGATAAGGTTAATGTCTTGAGTAACCTGACCGTGCAAATAGCTAAGTTTATCTTGTCCTGAAATGCGAATAACCTTGAACGGAAGCGAATAAGCACGAGCAATTGACATAATGTTGATCCCTATTAAAGTGTTTTCGTAATGTTACCGTAAAATCATAAGTGGAGATAGGGACGGACGATTTCAATGTGCCATTTCTATAAGTTTTATGGCATATGTCCTGCGCAGTGGGTATAATTTTCTCAATAGTTTATGAGGGGTTAATCAGTTTATGGTTGAGTTACTGCCTAAAGCTCGAGTTAAATGGGCTTGCCGTCGTGGCATGTTAGAGCTGGACGTTATTTTGGGGCCATTTGTTGAGCAGGCTTATGACGCGCTTTCTGACGAAGGTAAGTACGTGTTTCAGCGTCTAGTTACCTGTGAGGATCCAGATTTATTCGCTTGGTTTATGGGTCATGAAGAATGTCCTGATCCAGAGCTAAAACGTATGGTTAAGTTAATCCTTGATCGGATCCGCGTATAGAATCGACTTTCAACACAATCTTCAGAACCACACCTTCTTTGTGGTTCTTTTTTCTTGCCTCGCTTTTATCCTATTTCTGCTGTTTCCAACACTGTGGTGGTTAGTCGCCATCGTGTTTGCTGTTACGGGTTATTTCAGTTGGCAAACTGTTCTGTCTCGTACACCAAAGGCGGGTATTGTACTCATGCTCCCGAAGGAAAACTTTGTTGAAATACAGTCGCAAACGATAAATTTCAAAGGGCAGCTTATTGGTGCGACCATATGGTTTGACAGTCAAATAGCACTAAAAATCATGGATGTTAACCAAGCTAAGCAGCAGATATTTTTGACTCGACAGGCAATACCAGAAGCGGACTGGCGTTTACTTTGTCGCACTGCGCTTCTAACCAATAAGAAAGAGTGAAGAGAGCATAGCGCTAAAATTCAGCTCATGCTCCACATTCACATATTATTATTTTGTCGGTGACAATATGGTAGGAGTGGGGTTTTCAGCCATGTCTGGGAAGTCAATGGTGTAGTGAAGCCCGCGACTTTCTTTACGTTCTAACGCGCTTCGAATAATAAGTTCAGCTACTTGTACTAAGTTACGTAATTCAAGCAGGTTGTTACTCACTCTAAAGTTGGCATAATAATCGTGGATCTCTTGCTGCAATAACTCAACACGGCGTAGCGCACGTTCTAACCGTTTAGTTGAGCGAACAATGCCAACATAATCCCACATAAATAACCTAAGTTCATGCCAGTTGTGGGTGATCACAACTTCTTCATCCGAGTTGCTGACACGGCTTTCGTCCCAATCTGGTAACTTAGATGGCTCAGGGCGTTTATCAATTTTAGCTAAAATATCTTTTGCGGCTGCGTGGGCAAACACAATGCATTCTAATAATGAGTTACTCGCCATGCGGTTTGCGCCGTGTAGACCTGTGTAAGCCACTTCGCCGATTGCATATAGATTGTCGATGTCAGTACGACCGTTAAAATCAGTCATAACACCACCGCAAGTATAATGGGCTGCTGGCACTACAGGGATTGGCTCTTTAGTGATATCTAAACCAACACTTAAGCACTTAGCATAAATCGTCGGGAAGTGTTCAATGATAAATTCTTTATCTTTATGAGAGATATCCAGATAGACGCAATTTGCACCTAATCGTTTCATCTCATAATCAATGGCACGGGCGACCACATCGCGAGGGGCGAGTTCTTCGCGCTCATCGAAGTCAGGCATAAAGCGTGTGCCGTCAGGACGTTTTAGCAGAGCGCCTTCACCGCGCATGGCTTCGGTTATTAAAAAGTTTTGTAGCTCAGGGTGGTATAGGCTGGTCGGGTGAAATTGATTAAACTCCATGTTGGCCACACGGCAACCTGCACGCCACGCCATTGCGATGCCATCACCCGAAGAAACATCTGGATTTGAGGTATATAAGTAAACTTTACTGGCGCCACCCGTTGCTAAAGCGACAAACTTAGCTGAGATGCTCTCAACTCTATCCGCTTTGCGGTTGTATACATAAACACCTTTAATATCGCTTGAGTCACCATGTTTGTCTTTAATGAGATCGATAGCGTTGTATTGCTCAAGAATATTAATTTTTGGGTGTAACTGTACTTGGCTAATTAATGTGGTTTGAACGGCTTTACCCGTTGCATCAGCTGCGTGCAATATACGGCGATGTGAATGCCCACCTTCACGCGTTAAATGAAAGCGCTCTTTGCCTTTGCTATCTACTTCCATATCAAATGGTACGCCTTGCTCAATCAGCCACTTCAAGCAATTTTTTGCATTTGAGGCAGTATAGTGCACCGCATCGCGGTCACATAAACCAGCGCCTGCTGCAAGCGTGTCTTCGACATGAGATTCAATACTGTCATTTTTCTTATCGAATACTGCGGCAATGCCACCTTGAGCATAAAGCGTGGAACCCTCTTTTAATGCTCCTTTGCTTATTACAGTAACCTTACAGTGGTTTGCCAAAGAGAGCGCAAGAGAGAGCCCTGCAGCGCCACTGCCAATAATGACTACATCAGTATTGTGGTGAGTCGTATTTTTCATATTCGAAGATCTTTACTGTTTTTGCGTTTAATTCTGCTATTTATACCACATCTGCTATCATAGAAGGCAGAGAGTTTGTTCCGTTTAATGAGAATCATTTAGAACATTTTGTGTGACTGCTAATGGAATAATGCTAAAAAGCAGCCAAGAACTAGTACGCAAAGATGGATGAATTCGTTTATTTTAAAAAAAAATACAAAAAAACAGAACTTTTTATTCAGTACTAAGTCAGAGTAGCTGTGAATGATGGCAACTAGATACGATTTAGAAAAGCAAAAAGAGGAGTACCGGCTCGAATGAGCGAGCAGGATTTAGATCTAGATATAGTTAAACGCGTTCAACAGGGAGATAAAAACGCATTCAACCTGTTAGTTGCCAAGTATCAAAATAAAGTCGCAGCGCTGATTTCTCGTTATGTAGCGAATCAAGGCGATGTGGCAGATGTGGCACAGGAAACGTTCATTAAAGCTTACCGAGCGTTGCCTAACTTTAGGGGCGAGAGCGCATTTTATACTTGGTTGTATAGAATAGCGGTTAACTGTTCAAAAAATTACTTGGTGGCGCTTGGTCGAAAGCCGCCAGCAAACGACGTAGATGCGGAAGAAGCTGAGTTTTATGATGGTGCAGACCAATTAAGATCGAACGCTTCACCGGAAAATCTATTGTTAAGCGACGAAGTGAAAGCAGTTATCTTCAAAACTATCGAGCGTTTGCCTGATGACTTAAAAACCGCAATTACTTTGCGTGAAATCGAGGGCATGAGCTACGAGGAGATAGCTGTCATTATGGATTGTCCGGTAGGTACAGTTCGTTCGAGAATTTTTCGCGCAAGGGAAGCGATAGATAACAATTTGAACCCATTAATAGGTGAGTCTTAATATGGCACAAGCTGAAAAACAAGTGACAGAAGATTTAACGACATCGCAAATTTTTGACGGTGATCTGTCACTCAACGCTGAAACTGATGTTCGTTTGGACGAACAAAAGTTTGCTCGGTATGCCTTGATTGGTGATGTAATGCGTAGTCAAAAGCAAGACACACCTTGCATTGATATCACCAGCAGCTTTGCAGCGGCACTTGAACAAGAGCAAACGTATAGTGAGCCGGCTGTTGAGCAAGTGAAAGAAACGACGCCGAAGAGCAATGTGATTGAGCTAAGTGCATGGCGTAAGCCGTTTGCACAAGTGGCTATCGCGGCAAGTGTGTCATTGTTTGCTGTGCTTGGGGTTAATACGCTAAGCACTGATGCGACTTTGCCTGCAGGTGAGACGTTACAGTTGCAATCAACTCCTTTTGCCGGAGGTGTTTCTCCTGTGAGCTTATCAACTGAGCCTGCGCTTGAATCAGCGGCTAAAGGTATTAGAGAGTTACAGCAGCAGCGTATTGGTGCGTTGGTGCTAGAGCATCAAAGACAGTCTCGTATGGCGTACGCGCTGCAGCAATCTGGTGAAAGCAACAGCGCTGAAAAGCAAGAGGAAAAAGAGCAATAAATGAGAGCACTGTTAGTTGTAGTAAGTGTATTTTTCTCTAGTTGGCTGTGGGCAAATGAAAGCGTATCAGCCAAACAACTGCTAAAAGACATGGCAGAAGCGGTGCATCATAGAAACTTTGATGCATCGTTTGTCGTGGTGAAAGGAAAATCTATGGAGCCGTACCGTTGGCTTCATGGTAACCAAAATGGGACTGAATTTGAGCTTTTAAGTTTGCTCAATGGTGCTGGACTTGAAATGATCCGCATTGGTGACAAAGTAACTTATTTTGAACCAAAGTCTGAGCCTTACACCATCCAAACAGATTCGATAGCAGGTCCTATTCCCGAAGTTTTATTCAAAAATATCGACAGCCTCAAAGAAAGCTATGATTTTGTCTTAGGGGGTAAAGGTCGGATCGTTGACCGACCTGCTCAGCTTGTCAGATTAGAAGCAAAGGACGACGCTAAATACAATTATTGGTTGTGGATCGATACAGAGTCATCTCTGTTGCTAAAATCCGCTTACGTAAACCAACAAGGCGAGTTACTAGAACAGCTTCAGCTTACCCATATCAGCGTGACAGAAGCCCCAGCTGAGCAATTGTTAGAACTGTCACAAAAGCAGTTTCCTGAAGCTGTTTCAGGGTTATTAAAGACCCTTGAGAACGGCACAAAAAACAACTGGCAAATTGGTTGGTTACCTCAAGGCTTTGAGCTGCTAAAATCCGACAGACATAAGTTAGATTTAAACAATGAGCTGGCAGACTACTACTTGTTTTCCGACGGCCTTGTTGATATTTCGGTATTTGTACAACGTCCTTTACCGGGTCAGCGCCCAAGTGGCGCGCTCTCGTCAGGTGCGACAACAGTGTACGTACACAACACAGGTGCATTTGATGTATCTGTAGTTGGAAATATTCCAGCAATGACCGCAAAAGCAATCGCTGAGTCTGTGAAAAGACCTTTATGATAGAACAAACTCTGACAGTTGCCGCCAAAAAAGGCGCAACTGTCTACTTAGAAGCACAGCCAAAACCCGCTTGTGAAGGCTGTAACGGCAAATGCGGCTCCCAAGTATTCGCCAAACTCTTTGGCACCCACAAAAAACAATTCCCTGTAGATTTGACGGAACCTGTCGAAATTGGTCAAAAAATTAAGTTGGCATTAGACGACTCTAATGTGGTGAAACATGCGTTTTATGTTTACATGATGCCATTACTTTTTGCTTTTGCAGGCATGTTTATCGCGGCCCTCGTGCTGGGTCTTAATGAACCTTTACAGATCCTCTTCGCATTTATGAGTGCTGCATTAGGTTTATTTTTCGCCAGAGTTCAAGGGGATAAGCTCAAACATCAGGTAAAAGTGATAAAAATTTACCCAATTAGCCTACCAATAACGCAAATAGATGGTGATTGTACTAAATAAAATGTAAAATCGAGCCCTTAATCTCTATTTGTGACTAACAGAAGTATTGAATCCAGTATATGAAGCATATCCGTAACTTTTCTATTATTGCCCACATTGACCATGGAAAATCGACGCTATCAGACCGCTTAATCCAAGTTTGTGGAGGTTTAACAGACCGCGAAATGCAGCAGCAGGTACTGGATTCGATGGACATCGAACGTGAGCGCGGTATTACCATCAAAGCACAGAGTGTAACGCTTAACTATCAAGCAAAAGATGGTGAAACCTACCAGCTAAACTTTATCGACACTCCAGGACACGTTGACTTCACTTATGAAGTTTCGCGCTCTTTAGCCGCTTGTGAAGGTGCGCTATTAGTAGTTGACGCAGGTCAAGGTGTTGAAGCACAAACGCTAGCGAACTGTTACACCGCACTTGAGATGGACTTGGAAGTTATTCCAGTTTTGAACAAAATTGACTTACCACAGGCCGATCCGCTTCGCGTAGCAGAAGAAATTGAAGATATCGTCGGTATTGAAGCATTAGAAGCGGTGCGTTGTAGTGCGAAAACAGGGATCGGCATTGATGAAGTGCTCGAAGTGATCGTACGTGATATTCCACCGCCAGAAGGTGAGCCAAATGCGCCACTACAAGCACTGATTATCGATTCATGGTTTGACCCGTACCAAGGCGTAGTGTCATTGGTGCGTATTAAAAACGGTGAATTGAGAGCGGGCGAGAAGATCAAGATTATGTCTACAGAGCAAGCTCACCAAGTAGACAAGGTTGGTATCTTTACACCAAAGCAGACCAATACCGGAGTGTTGAAAACGGGTGAAGTAGGTTTTGTTATCGCAGGTATCAAAGATATTCATGGCGCACCTGTTGGTGATACCATTACTATGGCTCGCGATTCCGCAACAGACCGTTTGCCAGGTTTCCAGAAGGTAAAGCCTCAGGTATATGCGGGAATGTTCCCAATTTCATCTGATGATTATGAAAACTTCCGCGATGCACTAAACAAATTAAGCCTAAACGATGCATCATTATTCTTCGAGCCTGAAAACTCGACGGCACTGGGTTTTGGTTTCCGTTGTGGCTTCCTTGGTATGCTTCATATGGAGATCATTCAAGAACGCCTTGAACGTGAATATGATATGGATCTTATTACCACGGCACCAACGGTAATCTATGAAGTAGAAACTAAGCACGGTGTGGTGAAAATCGATAATCCATCGGATTTACCTCCAGTAAACGACATTATTGAAATTCGCGAACCAATTGTTGAAGCAAATATTCTCGTTCCTCAAGAATATTTAGGTAACGTTATTACGCTGTGTGTTGAAAAACGTGGTGTGCAAACCAAGATGACCTATCACGGAAAGCAAGTAGCGTTAACCTATGAATTGCCAATGTCAGAAGTAGTGATGGATTTCTTTGATAAGCTGAAGTCGACCAGCCGAGGTTTTGCATCACTTGACTACAACTTCAAGCGTTTTGAAGCATCAGACATGGTGCGTGTTGATATTCTGATCAATGGCGATCGCGTTGATGCGCTTGCAATAATTGTTCACCGCGATGGTTCACAAACCCGTGGCCGTCAGTTAGCTGAAGCGCTGCGAGAATTGATCCCTCGCCAAATGTTTGATATTGCTATTCAAGCTGCAATTGGTAATCACGTTATTGCGCGTAGTACAGTTAAGCAGTTACGTAAAAACGTAATCGCAAAATGTTATGGTGGTGACGTGAGCCGTAAGAAAAAGCTACTGCAAAAGCAAAAAGAAGGTAAGAAGCGTATGAAGCAACTTGGTAACGTTGAAGTGCCACAAGACGCATTCTTAGCAATATTGAAAGTAGGTAAGTAACAGGAAATACAAATGGCAGGTTATTTTTCAATTTTATTGGTGCTACTCACGGTCGGTTCTGGCCTTATTTGGTTGATCGATCATTTGGTGTATGCACCGAAAAGACAAGCTAGGCTTGCTATTGCGCAAGGTGCGTCTGACACTCAGTTAGATGCTGACATCATTGCGGAAATAGCACCTGAACCTGCCATTGTTGAAAACGCGAAATCAATTTTTCCTATGATTGCCGCAATCACGATTTTCCGTTCGTTTATTTTTGAACCGTTTCAAATTCCATCAGGCTCAATGATGCCAACCTTATTGGATGGCGATTTTATTCTAGTGGAAAAATATGCTTACGGGATTAAAGACCCTGTGTGGCGCAGCAAAATCGTCGAAACGGGCACTCCAGAACGCGGTGATATTGCGGTGTTCAAGTTTCCGCTAGACGAGCGTATTGATTTCATCAAACGTATTGTTGGTTTACCGGGCGACCATATTGTTTATCGCAATCGTCAGCTTTACATTAAACCTAAGTGTGAAGACGGGCAGAGTGAAGCAAACGGGTTGACATGTGGCGAATATAACAAGATTGATGTAGATATTGTAAATCGTGATGAGTTTACGCAAGGCCCAATGCAGTTAGTACGTCTAACAGAGCATTTGCCAAATGTAGAACATGATATTTTAATTAATCCTGAAGTGTTAGAGTTAACAGATCGCTACTATCAACAACCAGGTACTCGCCGCGATGAGTGGGTAGTACCAGAGGGAAGTTATTTTGCGATGGGTGATAACCGTAATAACAGCCAAGATAGCCGTATGTGGGGTTTTGTACCTGATGAAAATTTGGTTGGAAGAGCGGTATTTATTTGGTTAAGTTTTGATTTTGATAATGGCCCAGACAGCATTTTGCCAGGGTGGGTTCCAACTGGTGTTCGTTTTGAACGCCTAGGTAGTATTCAGTAAAAATGAAAAGAAACGTAGAAGAACTTTATAATAAAATAGGGTACAACTTCTCTGATAAGGCGCTGCTTGAGCAGGCTTTGACGCATCGCAGTCACAAAGGCCAGCACAACGAGCGTCTCGAATTTTTGGGCGACTCTATTTTAAGCTTTGTGATTGCAAATGCTTTGTATCACAAGTTTCCAAAAGCGCGTGAAGGTGATTTAAGCCGCATGCGCTCAACGTTAGTGCGTGGTCAAACGCTGGCGGAATTCGGTGTGGAATTCGCGCTGGGTGATTATCTGCGCCTAGGTCCAGGTGAGCTAAAGAGCGGCGGTTTTCGCCGTGAGTCAACGCTCGCAGATGCAGTAGAAGCCATAATTGGTGCGGTGTTCTTAGACTCTGACATCGACGTGTGCAGAGATTTGGTACTAAGTTGGTACGAATCACGCTTAACTGCGATTTCACCTGGTCATAATCAAAAAGACCCGAAGACGCTGCTGCAGGAGTATCTACAAGCTCGAAAATTACCTTTACCGGGCTACACTGTAATAGATACCAAAGGGCAAGCTCACAACCAAACATTCACGGTCGAATGTATAGTGGAAGGGATGGAAAGTATAATTTCAGTAGGCAGCTCGCGACGTAAAGCTGAGCAAAAAGCTGCCGAAAAAGCGCTTAAGATATTAAAGAATGACGCTTGATACACATTGCGGCATGATTGCCATTGTCGGTAGACCTAACGTAGGGAAATCGACACTATTAAATAAATTGGTTGAGCAAAAGGTAAGTATTACCTCGCGTAAACCACAAACTACTCGTCACCGCATCATGGGGATCCATACAGAGGGTAACTATCAAGCGGTGTACGTTGATACGCCAGGACTTCATATTGAAGAAAAGCGTGCGATTAACCGGTTAATGAACCGAGCAGCTTCAAGCTCAATCGGCGACGTTGAATTGGTTATTTTCGTTGTAGAAGGGACACATTGGACGCCTGATGACGAAATGGTACTGGCTAAAGTTAAAGACAGCGGTCGTCCTATCTTGGTGGTGATGAATAAAACCGATCAGGTGAAAGATAAAGACTTGTTGATGCCACATATTCAGTGGTTGAGTGAACAGGGGGATTTTATCGGGATCGTACCTATCTCTGCGAAGCAAGGTAAGAACGTTGATATGATCAGAGAAGAAGTGCACAAGCGTTTACCTGCGTGTGAATTCTATTTCCCTGAAGATTACGTTACCGATCGCTCAATGCGTTTTATGGCGGCAGAGATCGTGCGTGAAAAACTGATGCGCTTTATGGGCGATGAACTACCGTACTCGGTGACGGTAGAGATCGAACAGTTTAAGTGGCAAGACAACGGTGTTTGGCAGATAAACGCGTTGATCCTTGTTGAGCGCGAATCGCAAAAACGCATGGTGATAGGCAACAGAGGCGAAAAGCTTAAAGTGATCGGCCGCGAAGCGCGTAAAGATCTTGAAAACATGCTAGACAACAAAGTCTATCTCGAATGCTGGGTTAAAGTGAAATCTGGTTGGGCAGACGACGAACGTGCTCTTCGTAGCTTAGGGTACGGAGAGGACTGATTGGATAGCGACTTTCGACGAGCCTATCTGTTACATCGCAGACCTTACAGCGATTCTCAGGTACTGCTTGACGTACTGGTCGAAGGCGTTGGACAACTCAAAATGCTTGCCCGAGTAAAGGGCAAGCAATCCCTCAAACATAATGCCCAGTTGCGGCCATTTTCATTACTTTTACTGCAATATGCAGGCAGATACGACTTTAAATACGTAAATCGTTTTGAGCCCACGGACAACCAAGTCCAACTCGTTGGGCGGCAGTTATATTGTGGCTTGTATCTCAATGAGCTGACGCAACGCGTAGTACCAACTAACGAACCGCTAGAGCAGATCTTTGCGCTCTATCAGTTACATTTAATGCGTTTGGCCCAAGATGAAGATGTCGAGCCTATCTTACGCAGCTTTGAGTTGCAATTATTGGGTGAACTTGGGTTTGGTGTAGAACTGGAGTTTGACGCAGAAGGTAATCCAGTGAAGCCAAAAACCGCGTATAAGTATATATCTGAGTATGGTTTTATTGCAGTCGGTCGTGAACCTGATACGATACCGGGCAGCATGTTGTTGGCTATTGCCAATCAAGATTTCCAAGACCTTGCCGTGAGAAGGGCGGCTAAACAATTAACACGTAGGTTAATGGCACCGCTAGTTGGTAAGCAAGGGCTGAAAAGCAGAGAACTATTTATTTCGAAGAAATAATATCAATTTAATCAAAATTATAAATCGGTATCGCAGTAATAAGTGGGTAATCCACTTGCTACGTCATATTATCAAGGGATAAACGATGAAAGATATTTTACTCGGCGTCAACGTAGACCATATTGCAACGCTTCGTCAGGCGCGTGGCACTAGCTATCCAGATCCTGCACATGCAGCAGCAGTAGCTGAGCACGCAGGTGCTGATGGCATTACGATTCACTTGCGTGAAGACCGTCGCCACATTCAAGATCGCGATGTTTACGTGATGGCAAAAACCATCCAAACACGTATGAATCTAGAAATCGCAGTAACTGATGAAATGCTCGACATCGCTTGCGAAGTAAAACCAGAATATGTTTGCCTAGTGCCAGAAAAACGCGAAGAGTTAACGACGGAAGGTGGCTTAGACGTTGCGGGTAATCTAGATAGGATCACAGCGGCAACTCAGCGTCTAGCTGATGCAGGTATCAAAGTAAGCTTGTTCATCGATGCGGATAAAAAGCAGCTAGATGCTGCAAAGCAAACCGGTGCGCCTTACATTGAGATCCACACTGGTGCTTATGCGGATGCTGAGAGCGACACCGAAATGAGCGCTGAACTTGAACGCATTCGTGAAGGCGTTAAGTATGCTCATGGCTTAGGTCTTATTGTCAATGCAGGCCATGGTTTGCATTATCATAATGTTAAACCGATTGCACAAATGCCAGAAATCTACGAACTTAACATTGGTCATGCTATTGTTGCTCGAGCGGCAATTGATGGACTTGAAAAGGCGGTACGAGATATGAAGCGTTTGATGTTAGAGGCAAGACAGGCATAACGCTTAGTGGTAAAGAGAACGAAAGGGCTGTGTAGCCCTTTCTTTTTGCCTTGTAATCAGGTTAATACAATTGGTATCAAAATGAAAAAAATGGTGTTGGTCTTTGTAGGTTGTGCCCTTGTACCGCAACTTAGCGAAGCGACAGAGAACAACGAATTTGAAATCATCACTACTACGGCATCCAGGTTAGCTGAGACGGTAGGAGAGCGCCCTGTAAGCCTCTCTTTGCTCACAGAAGCTCAGTTAGATGACATAGGCGTCACGCATATCGAAAAAGCGTTGAGGCTTGTTGCTGGTGCAAATATACAACATGGTAATGGTCAAGAGTATCTACCTGCATTGCGCTCACAAGTGCTATCTGGTGCAGGCGCATGTGGCGGCATTTTTATGGCTGAAGATGGTATTGCACTCAGAGCCGCAGGTTTTTGTAATATCAATGAACTATTTGAATCGCACTATGAAGCTGCAGAGCGTATTGAAGTGCTAAAAGGGCCAAATAGCGTGTTGTATGGCTCTAATGCGGTGCACGGAGTAGTTAATGTGATCACTTCAAATAATATTCAAAAAGCACCTAGGGTTGCACTAGATATCGGCTCCTATGGTTATAGTCGAACTCGGATACAAGCTGGCGATAAAGCCCTTGGCTTGGGCGCCGCGTTAACCCTTACAAAAGATACGGGTTATCGTGACGATGAAAGCGTTGAGCAACAAAAGTTGAGCGTCAAACACCAATATGAAGGTGAGAAGATTGATGTCGTATCTGGAATGACATACACCCACCTAGATCAGCACACTGCGGGTTATGTAACAGGAGTGGATAGTTATAAAAATAAGCAATTGGCGAAGCAAAACGAAAACCCTGAAGCATTTAGAAAGGCGGAGTCATTTAGAGCTTGGATAGAAATAACCGGGTACTTTGACGATAGCAACACCGTGCTGATAAAACCTTATGTTCGCTGGCAAGAGATGGAATTTGTTAAGCATTTCTTGCCGGGTAAGCCGTTTGAAGAAGATGGTCAAACTGGTGTGGGGCTGCAAACGCTTATACACACTGAATTCAGTGACTCAATACAACTAGATTGGGGAATGGATACGGAGTATACCCAAGGCGAGATGTTGCAGTATCAGCCTACGCCGACTGAAGGCTCTGCATTTTTGCGTTCAACTATTCCCACAGGAAAGCATTACGACTATGAAGTAGATGCGATACAACTCGCGCCTTTTGCAAATCTCAGTTGGCGACAAGGTAACTGGTTAGTCGAACTGGGCGGTCGTTTTGAGTCAATGAAATACGATTATCGCAACTTTTTGCCTACTGGGCGTACCAAAGAAGATGGTTCGGTGTGTGCAATGGGAGGATGCCGTTATAGTCGCCCAGCCAGTGGCAAAGATAGCTTTGCTTATTTTTCACCAAAATTTGGCCTAAGCTATGCGTTCACTGAGCGACATATTGCCTATGCTAACGTGTCTCAAGGTTATCGTGCGCCACAAACTGCTGAGCTTTACCAATTGCAGCGAGAGCAGTTAAAAGCCTCGCTAGAGGAGGAAAAGGCGGATAATATCGAGCTTGGACTAAAGGGGAGAGCAGATAGTCTTGGTTATCAGATCGCGATTTATGATATGAAAAAAGAAAACTTAATCTTCCGAGATAGTGACTTTTTCTATATCAACGATGGTCGCTCAAGGCACCGAGGTGTGGAGTTGGAGCTGAGTTATTCATTCTCAGCACATTGGCAACTAGATCTCGCCGCAACCCATGCTAAGCATACCTATGAACAAGATAATATTCTTAGTGGTATCAATATTAATGGCAACGATCTAGATTCAGCACCAAGGAACGTCTTTAACGCCCAATTACACTGGCAAGCACTAGATAACCTCAGTTGGTCTTTAGCTTGGCATCATGTAGGAGAGTATTTTACTGACCCCGAAAATCTTCATCGTTATTCTGGTCACGATGTACTGAGCTTACGAGGAAAGTGGCAGGTAAATCCGCATTTGGCGTTGACGATGAGAGTGAAAAACCTAACCGACGAGCGCTACGCTGAGCGTGCCGATTACACTTCATTTAGTGGTGAAAGGTACTTTCCAGGAAGACCAAGAAACATTCTAGTGTCATTGGACTACCGCTGGTAATACATGAAAAAGGGAGCAGAAAGCTCCCTTTTCGAAACCGTCGTGACAATTAGTCGTCTAGTGAGCGAAGTAGTGCATTGATCCCAACTTTTTCGCGAGTTTGCTGATCTACTTTTTTCACAATAATTGCTGCATACAGGCTATGAGATCCATCTTTACTTGGGAGTGAACCTGGCACTACCACAGCACCGGCTGGCACACGACCATAATGGATTTCACCAGTTTCACGGTCATAAATACGAGTGCTTTGTGAAATATAGACACCCATGGAGATGACCGCACCTTCTTCAACAATCACACCTTCGACAATTTCAGAACGCGCGCCGATGAAACAGTTATCTTCAATAATCGTTGGATTGGCTTGTAACGGCTCTAATACGCCACCAATGCCCACCCCCCCAGATAGGTGTACGTTTTTACCGATCTGTGCACACGAGCCTACGGTTGCCCAAGTGTCTACCATAGTACCTTCATCAACATATGCACCGATATTAACGTAAGACGGCATAAGTACCACGTTCTTACCGACAAAGCTGCCCTGACGTGCTACCGCGTTTGGTACCACGCGCATACCACCTTGTTGGAATTGCTCTGGTGTGTAGTCTGAGAATTTTAATGGTACTTTGTCATAAAACTGGTTAACGCCATCGCTCATTGGTTGGTTGTCACGAATTCTAAAAGACAGCAGCACCGCCTTTTTCAACCATTGATGTACAACCCACTCACCGCTAATTTTTTCCGCAACACGCGCCGCACCTGAATCTAGCATTTCTAACGCGTTGACAATCGCTTGTTTTACTTCGTCTGATACCGTGGTTGGGGTGATGGTATCGCGATTTTCCCATGCGGTTTCAATAGTCGTTTTTAAATCAGACATAAATTCCTCGTTAATCTGTTTCAGCATTTAATTTCTTGAGTAGGGCACGGTGAAGCTCGGCTTTTTGGACTTCATCTAGTGCCTTGTAATCTTTGTTTGAGACGACGAAAAAGTCTTCTGCGCGTTCGCCGACGGTTGTAATGCGCGCGGCATGAATATGTAGTGAATAGGCCTGAAATACCTCAGCAATTTTAGTCAGCAACCCCGGAATATCAATGGCCTGAATTTCAATAAGGCTACGGTTTGCTCTAGCATGAGGGCGTAAGATAATTTTTGGCCTAATATTAAAATCTTTAAACTTCTGTGAGCGATTCTTTTTTACTCTGATTTTCTTTTTAGGATCTTTTAGGAGCGTCTCTAAACCTCTTCTGATCCCCGCTGCACGACTGGTGCTGAGCGGATCGCCATTCACTTCTAGGATAACAAAACTAAAGACAACATAACCATCTTTTGTGGTCATGACCTGAGCATGCTGGATCTGTGCTTTTTTAGAACCAATTACGCTGACTAGTTTGGCGAATAGTGCCGATTCATAAGGACTGTATACGAATACTTGCGTCCCGCCATGCATAGGCTTGTCAGAGACGATCACGCTTGGCTGACTTAAGTCATCAGACTTTAATAGATGCTCAGTATGCCAAGAGATCTGCTGTTCACTAAAAGCGGTAAAATAGTTAGCCTTAAAGCGTGACCAAATAAGGTCAATGCACTCTTCGAAGTAGCCCAAATTAATCAGCCGTTGCTTGGCTTGGCGTTTCTTATCACGGATCTGATCGCGCATATCCATTGGGTTTTCAAGACCCAAGCGCAATGCCCGCTGAGTATGCAGATACAGCTCGCGTAAGAGGGTATTTTTCCAGTCGTTCCAAAGGTTGTCGTTGGTGGCACGAATGTCGGCAACCGTTAAGCAATAGAGATAATCTAGCTGACGTTCGTTTTTCACTTTTTGTGCAAATTCAGCAATAACATCGGGGTCGTTAATATCTTTACGCTGGGCTGTAACAGACATCAGGAGGTGATTTTGCACCAGCCATGCGACAAGCTTCGCATCCGACGACGTAAAGCCGTGCATTTTGGTAAATGCCATGGCGTCAACTGCGCCAAGCTCGGAATGGTCGCCACCTCGACCTTTGGCAATATCGTGAAAGATCCCAGCTAAGTAAAGTAGTTCTGGCTTATCCATGCGGGCAACAATCTCAGAACAAATAGGGAACTCGCTAATATGCTCTTTATCGAAATAGCGGTAGATGTTATTGATGAGCTTATGGGTATGTTCATCCACTGTATAAGCGTGAAATAGGTCGAACTGCATTTGGCCAAAAATATTACGCCACTGCGGTAAATAGGCGGCGATGATCCCGTGTTTGTGCATCAGCGTAAACGCTCGACCCATGCCGTTGGGGTGTTTCAATAACCTTAAAAAAGCATCACGACAGCCTGCGTAATCTTGTAGATCACCTAATAAACGGCGTCTTACTTGGCGCATGGTACGGATGGTACTTGGGTCAATGTGAGTGATTTTAGGGTTGTCCGCAATATGCTCAAAGAGGACAAACAAATTCTCTCGACGAAAAAAGACCGAAGGATTTTTAACGCGAATTTTATTGCCAATACGCTCAAAGTTTCTGTCGAGTGGCACGGCTTCTTGTTCCAACTGCTCGGGAAGAATGCTTTGTTCGAAATAGGAAAGTAGCATCTGGTTCATTTCGCGCACTCGGCTCATGATCCTAAATAAGCGTTTCATCATGCGCTCGACTGAGGCTTTACCCTCAGAGCCAAAACCGAGGAGCTCAGCGGCATGTGGTTGATGGTCAAACAGTAAACGGTTCTCACTGCGACCAGCAGCCAGGTGTAGCGCAAAGCGAATGTTCCACAGGTTTTCGATGCACTCTAACAGCTCTTGATATTCTTCATGGGTCAAATAACCGTGATTGATCAACTCTTCCAAAGTTTCAGCGCGAAAGTGCTTTTTAGCGACCCAAAAAATGGTTTGCAGATCGCGAAGGCCACCGGGGTTTTCTTTAATATTAGGCTCAAGGTTATAGGCGGTACCGTGGCATTTTTTATGGCGAATATTCTGCTCGTTGACCTTGGCGATAAAAAAGTCACTAGATTGCCAAATTGGGGTTTCAACGATATGTCGTTTGAGGTGTTCATACTCAATGTGGTTACCACAAATTAGGCGGCTTTCTAGCAGACTTGTGGCAAAGTGAACGTCATTTTGTTTTTGTTCTAGGACTTGTTCATGGGTTCTTACGCTGTGACCTATATCTAGACCTAAATCCCATAAATAAGTGACAAAACGCTCTAAACAGCTGGTCACTTCTTCACAGGGAACGGATTTAGTCAGCACCAAAAAATCGATATCAGAGAACGGGTGTAGTTCACCACGACCATAACCACCAATGGCGATTAACGATAAGTCTGGTTGGTGCGCCAGTCCGGTTTCATTAAACAATTTAATCAACAATCGGTCGATAAATTCGGCTCGAGAGTTAATTAGATTTCTAACGGGTTGCTTGGCAAATTGATTGCTTAGCCATTTGTAGAAAAAAGCAAGACAATCACGGTAATCGGTAAGTTCTTGTGCTTCGTCGAGAAGCGTCTTCACTTTGTTCGGTAATGCCACTTAGGATCCTGTGTCATGCGCGCAAAAACAGTAGAATCCTGTTTTACACTAAATAAATAAGAATTGCGAGTGACGCCGTTGAACATCGCATCACTCGAACATTTAGCGAGCACTATCAAGGTACTAAAAGGTGAATATTATTCAAGTCTCGGCAGTTTACTTCTCCCTATGGTGTGAGTAATTATTAAACACTACTTTAATCAAGGAGACGGAAAAATGAACATAAGTACCGGAATAGCAATAGCAAGCACGTTGCTGATTTCATCTTTGGCCAGCGCATCGACAACATACAGCGCTTATGGCTCTACGGAACTTGAGGCTCGGCAAGCTGTGCTTAATTGGGCTAATGGTCGAGCTGCTTCGATCACCTGTAGTAGGTTACAAATGGGAGCGCCATGGCAGTGTACTGGCAGGCTTCTTTCTACAGGCGGTACAATCGTGAGGGTGTCCGCATACGGGTATTCAGAAACGAATGGCGCAGCAAATGCGGTTGCTGCATGGCAATCAAGAACCGGATCTTCAAGAGTTCCATCTGTGAGCTGTGATTACATTGGTGTAGGTCCAGGTTGGCAATGTACTGCTTGGGGCCGAATATAAACCAGTTTCAAAGCTACTTAGATCAACTCAAAGTAGCTACTGAAATATGAAACCTTAGCTTGAAAGATGCCAAGTATCACGTTTGTTCGCTTCAAACGAATTCAGTTAGTATTACTTGGCATTCTTTTCAAATAATTGTGTTTAATGTTCGATGATTCTGTCTATTGTTTCATCACTACGTAGCGTTAAGATCTCAACGCCATTATCGGTGACAAGCAGCGTGTGTTCCCACTGTGCTGAAAGACTGCGGTCTTTGGTAACAACAGTCCAATCGTCTTTTAGTAGCTTACATTGGCGCTTACCGGCGTTAACCATAGGCTCGATAGTCAAACACATGCCAGCTTTGAGCACTTCGCCAGTACCCGGTTTGCCATAGTGCATTACCTGCGGCTCTTCATGGAACTCTTTACCGATACCGTGACCACAATATTCACGCACGATAGAGTAGTTAAAGCCTTCTGCATACTTTTGAATTGCAGCGCCAATATCACCCAAACGCACGCCCGGTTTTACCATTTTTATCGCAAGGTATAGGCTTTCTTGCGTGATTTCGCTTAAGCGCTTACCTTGGATCGTTGGTGTACCAACATAAAACATTTTTGACGTATCCCCATGGTAACCGTCTTTTATCACAGTGATGTCGATATTGATAATGTCGCCTTCTTTTAGCGGTTTATCGTTCGGGATTCCGTGACAAATAACGTGGTTAACTGAGGTACAAATAGACTTCGGAAAGCCGTGATAATTTAGCGGTGCAGGAACAGCGCCTTGCTCATCAACAATGTAGTTGTGACAAATGGTGTTTAATTCGTCGGTGGTCACCCCTGGCTTAACGTACGGCTCGATCATTTCCAGTACTTCCGCGGCTAAACGCCCGGCAACACGCATTTTTTCGATTTCTTCAGGGGTTTTGATCACTGCACTCATTTAGACTCCAAGTCAATTTAGATGAACATTTATTATGCACAAATTTTACGCATAAGATTGAGTTAATTCTTTATATATGGTATAAAGCGCGCCGTCTTTTTACAAATAATTCTTCCTCACACAATGAGAATGAATGTTTGTAGTTAAGACAACACACTTATTAATATTAACACACACACATATCGACACATACACTTGGGTGCATGCAGTTATAAAAACTTCGTGTTGGTGCTATGGGATATGTGGAGGCCTAACCCTAACTTTTAGAGGAAATATACAATGGCAAACGTTTCAATGCGCGATATGCTTCAAGCTGGTGTTCACTTCGGTCACCAAGCACGTTACTGGAACCCTAAGATGAAGCCTTTCATCTTCGGTGCACGTAACCGCGTTCATATCATCAACCTAGAAAAAACTGTTCCTATGTTCAACGATGCACTTAAGTTCTTACAGAACGTAGCATCTAACAAAGGCAAAATCCTTTTCGTAGGTACTAAGCGCGCTGCAAGCGAAGCAGTTAAAGAAGCGGCTATCCAAAGTGAGCAGTTCTACGTAAATCACCGTTGGTTAGGTGGTATGTTGACTAACTGGAAAACAGTTCGTCAATCAATCAAGCGTCTTAAAGAGCTTGAGACTCAAAGCCAAGACGGTACTTTCGAGAAGCTTACTAAGAAAGAAGCGTTAATGCTTACTCGTGAAATGCAAAAGCTTGAAAAAGGCCTTGGCGGTATCAAAGATATGGGCGGTCTTCCTGACGCTATCTTCGTTATCGACGCTGACCACGAGCACATCGCTATCCGTGAAGCTAACAACCTAGGTATCCCAGTAGTATCTGTTGTTGATACTAACTCTAACCCAGATGGTGTTGATTTCATCATCCCAGGTAACGACGACGCTATCCGCGCAATCCAGCTATACACTGGTGCAGTAGCGAATGCTATCACTGAAGGTCGTGAAAGCAACATCGTTGCTCAAGCAGAAAACGACGACTTCGTTGAAGCTGAGTAATTACCTGATTAGGTATTAGCTGTCATCAAGTCTTCATCAAATTATTGATGAAGACTTGATA
This sequence comes from Pseudoalteromonas sp. S2755, assembly GCF_005886535.1. Lineage (GTDB taxonomy): Bacteria > Pseudomonadota > Gammaproteobacteria > Enterobacterales > Alteromonadaceae > Pseudoalteromonas. The sequence continues at coordinate 35,480 of NZ_PNDS01000042.1, read as the reverse complement.
TTCTTTATAAGCGATTAACTGCTTATCCCGTTGTTTGCCAAGCAGACCTTGAAAGATAACGGATTTTTATCAAATTGAGGCGAGCTGTACTTGATTTGATATTCAGCCAACCTAAGGTTGGTTTTATCAAGAACTGAATTCAGATTTGAGGATATTCTAATGGCTGTAACTGCTGCCCTAGTAAAAGAACTTCGTGACCGCACTGGCGCTGGTATGATGGATTGTAAAAAAGCACTGACAGAAACTGGCGGTGATATCGATCAAGCAATCGAAAACATGCGTAAAAGTGGTGCTGCTAAAGCTGCTAAAAAAGCAGGCAACATCGCTGCTGAAGGTACAATCATCATCAAGCAAGGCGAAGGTTTTGCTGCACTAGTAGAAGTTAACTGTCAAACTGACTTCGTAGCAAAAGATGCAAGCTTCCTTGCATTTGCTAACGAAATTGCTGACGCAGCTGTAGCTGAGCAACTAACTATCGAAGACTTACAAGCTAAGTTTGAAGAGACTCGTGTTGCACTAGTAGCTAAAATCGGTGAGAACATGAACATCCGTCGTGTTTCTTACATTCAAGGTGACAAGCTAGTTGCTTACCGTCACGGCGAGCGTATCGGTGTTGTTGTAGCTGGTGATGCTGACGAAGAAACACTTAAGCACGTTGCAATGCACGTTGCTGCTTCTAAGCCAGACTACCTAAACCCAGAAGACGTACCTGCTGAAGTAGTTGAAAAAGAAAAAGCGGTTCAAGTTGAAATCGCAATGAACGAAGGTAAGCCAGCTGAAATCGCTGAGAAAATGGTTGTTGGTCGTATGAAGAAGTTCACTGGTGAGATCTCTCTTACTGGTCAAGCTTTCATCATGGAACCTAAGAAATCAGTGGGTGACTACCTTAAAGAGAAGAATGCATCTGTTTCTTCATTCGTTCGCCTAGAGGTAGGTGAAGGTATCGAGAAGAAAGAAGAAGATTTCGCAGCAGAAGTTGCAGCACAAATCGCTGCAGCAAAAGGCCAGTAATCACTTATTGTGATGCCTAATGACGTAAAAGCTGACATTAGCTTTGCGTCATTGCTGAAAATTCTCTAAAATAACCGCGCATTTATGTCTAGCATAAGCGCGGTTATTTTTTACCTCACTTTTAATTGGCCCGGATATTATGACTATCAATAAAAAACCTGTTTTTAGACGCGTTCTTTTAAAGCTTAGTGGTGAAGCTTTAATGGGAGATGAAGGCTTTGGTATCGATCCAAAAGTATTGGATCGTATGGCACAAGAAATCAAAGAGTTAGTAGAGCTCGACGTAGAAGTGGGTTTGGTTATCGGTGGCGGTAACTTCTTACGTGGTGGTTCACTTGCAGAAGCGGGCATGAACCGAGTTGTGGGCGACCACATGGGAATGCTGGCGACCGTCATGAATGGTCTTGCGATGCGTGATGCGCTGCACCGTGCTTTTGTAAATGCACGTTTGATGTCTGCTATCCCGCTAAATGGTGTGTGTGATGCGTACAATTGGGCAGAAGCAATTAGCCTGTTAAAATCAGGCCGTGTTGTTATCTTCTCTGCAGGTACGGGCAACCCATTCTTTACTACGGACTCAGCAGCATGTTTGCGCGGTATCGAGATTGAAGCGGATACTGTGATTAAAGCCACTAAGGTCGAAGGGGTATTTAGTGACGATCCGGTGAAAAACCCAGATGCCACGCTATACCGTACGTTGACTTATAACGAAGTGATAGATAAAGAATTAAAAGTGATGGATTTAGCTGCATTTACACTGGCACGTGACCACAATATGCCAATTAGCGTATTCAACATGAATAAACCAGGTGCATTGAAAAATGTCATCATGGGTGAAGAGGAAGGTACCCTTATCTCTTCTCAAGCAGCAGAATAATCTGACGACTATTTCAGCAACTCGCAGTTAAGTAGCGAATCTCTAAATTGCGAGTATAATCTGGCATAACAAGAACAGACTAGGAAAGTATTGTGATCGAAGATATTAAAAAAGACGCTCAAGAGCGCATGAAAAAAAGTGTGGCTGCACTTGGAAGCCAGCTTTCTAAAATCCGCACAGGTCGTGCACACCCAGCGCTACTAGATGGTATTTCTGTTTCTTACTACGGTGCAGATACACCGCTAAACCAAGTAGCAAACGTAACGACGGAAGACTCTCGTACACTGGCTATCAGCGTATTCGATAAGTCGCTTGCACAAGCGGTAGAAAAGGCAATTATGTCTTCTGACTTAGGTCTAAACCCAATGTCAGCAGGTACCGTGATCCGTGTTCCACTTCCTCCACTAACTGAAGAGCGTCGTAAAGATCTAATCAAGATCGTACGTGGTGAGGTTGAAGGTGGTCGTGTTGCAGTACGTAACATTCGCCGTGACGCAAACGGTGATATTAAATCACTACTAAAAGACAAAGAAATTTCTGAAGACGAAGCGCGTCAAGCTGAAGATGATATCCAAAAATTGACTGATAAGTTCATCAAGGAAATGGATACACAACTAAGCGCGAAAGAAGCAGAGTTGATGGAAATCTAAATGTCTATATCCTAGCGTTTATGTTTACGCACTGTTTACGTATTGCAGAAAATTCTGCTTTGTTTCTGAGCAGTTAGCGTTTTTTTGGCTAGGTACAATGACAAATTTATTAGGTTTGAAGCGCCGCCTAGGGTATACTAGGCGGCGTTTTTTTTCACTTAAATTGGAATTATGGTTTTAAAAGCAGAGGTTATTTCGCAGCAATCATTGCCAAAACATGTTGCGATAATAATGGATGGCAACGGTCGTTGGGCTCAAGCTCGTAGGCGCCCACGCGCCTTCGGACACAAGAAGGGCGTAGATTCGGTTCGCAGTGCTGTGCAATTCTGTTCCAAGTTAGGCATAGAGTCTTTGACGCTATTTGCCTTTAGTAGTGAAAACTGGCGTAGACCAGAAGATGAAGTCAGCACATTAATGGAATTATTTATTTATGTGTTGTCTAAAGAAGTTAAAAAATTACATAAGAACAACGTAAAGCTAACCATTATTGGCGATCTTTCTCGTTTTCCCGACAGCCTCCAACAGCGTGTTCGTGAAGCTCAAACATTGACCCAGGACAATACAGGGCTTAACTTAAACATTGCAGCAAATTACGGTGGACGTTGGGATATCACACAGGCAGCACAGCACCTCGCAAAACAAGTTGCAGCGGGTGAATTGCAACCAAGTGATATAACCGAAGATGCCTTGACAGAGCAGATGACGATGGCCGATCAAGCGAATCTCGACTTGCTGATCAGAACGGGAGGCGACTTCCGCATCAGTAACTTCTTGCTATGGCAAGCTGCGTATGCCGAACTCTATTTTACCGACACGCTTTGGCCTGATTTTGACGAGCAAGCATTCTCTGAAGCCATTGCTTGTTACGTGTCTAGAGAGCGACGCTTCGGATGCACAGGAGAGCAAATAAAGCAGCTCCTCGCAGAGAAAGGCGCAACAAGTTAAGGGTTCAAATTTGTTAAAACAACGTATTCTAACGTCAGCGGTGCTTGCGCCTCTGGCTCTACTTTTGGTGTTTTATACACCGCTGGCAATGTTTAGTACGATTGCCGCACTAATCGTTTTGCTTGGTGCATGGGAGTGGTCGGCACTTGCTGGCCTTTGTCAAAAGCGTCAGCGTTTTACTTTCGTTGGCGTTATGGCGGTGTTAATTCTATTGCTTAACACTCATTGGCCAATACAGGATTTATGGCAACAAGGGCGCTTAGTCGCTGATGCTAATTATGTATTTACGCTCGCTTTTGCGTGGTGGCTGGTTGCTACTTTCTTGGTAGTTAAATATCCACGAGCAGCGCGTGCTTGGAACGAAGGGATCATGATGCGCTCCATCGCCGGTGTACTGACGCTGGTACCGCTGTGGCTTGCGTTAAACGTGATGCGTAGTGCCGGATACGAAGATGGCGAACACATAGGCTCAGTCCTAATTATGGTGGTATTGGGCATAGTGTGGAGCGCAGATATTGGCGCTTACTTCGCTGGCAAGAATTTAGGTAAGCATAAGCTCATGCCTAAAGTGAGCCCTAATAAAACGATTGAAGGTTTAGTTGGTGGTGTAATAACCGCAGTTGTCTTTGTATTAGTATTTTGTCACTTCGCCGCGATTGATCTCAATATGTGGCCAATTTACGCCGCAATGACCATTATTATCGCGCTATTTTCCGCCGTTGGTGATTTGCTTGAAAGTATGTTTAAGCGCGAAGTAGGTCTCAAAGATTCAGGCCGTTGTTTACCGGGGCATGGTGGTATCCTAGATCGCATTGATAGCTTAACGGCTGCAGCACCCATTTTTGCTTTTTGCTACGCTTGGACGGTTGTGCTATGAGCGAGCAAAACTTGGTGGTACTAGGAGCGACAGGCTCCATTGGACTATCAACGCTAGACGTCGTCAGCCGCAATACAGATCAATATCGTGTTTTTGCCCTAGTAGCAGGGCAAAACGCGGAAAAAATGGCCGAGCTTTGTTCACGTCATAGACCCAAGTACGCGGTTATGAGCTCTGAGCAGGCAGCTCAGCAACTTTCTCAACGTTTGACGGGCACCACTACGGAAGTACTCCATGGTGTTGAAGCAATGGCTGAGATGGCTCGTCACGTGGATGTGGATATCGTGATGTCTGCAATTGTTGGTGCAGCTGGATTGTTGCCGACTTTAGCAGCAGTCGAAGCGGGTAAAAAAGTGCTGCTGGCGAACAAAGAGTCGTTAGTAATGAGTGGCCAGCTGTTTATGGATAAAGTAAAAGCGCATGGTGCGACTTTACTCCCTATCGACAGTGAACATAATGCCATTTATCAGTGCCTACCAACGACCATACAAACGGGACAATCTTCAAATCTAAGTCACAGCGGTGTTAGTAAGATTTTATTAACCGGTTCTGGTGGACCTTTCTTGCAGCGCTCATTGGCTACTTTAGCTTCAGTCACGGTCGAAGAAGCAGTTGCGCATCCAAATTGGTCTATGGGCAGAAAAATCTCTGTTGACTCTGCGACCATGATGAATAAAGGGCTAGAATTTATTGAAGCTAAGTGGTTATTTAACTGCTCAGCTGACGATATTGAAGTGGTGATCCACCCACAAAGTATGATCCACTCTATGGTGCAGTATCGCGATGGCTCGGTGCTGGCACAAATGGGGCAACCAGACATGCGAACGCCGATTGCGTATGGGCTTGCCTATCCTGAAAGAATTGACGCGGGCGTCGAGCCATTAGATTTTTCTCAGATTGTCGATTTCACTTTTACTAAACCAGATTTTAGCCGTTATCCCAACCTCAAATTAGCAATTGATGCATGTCGTAGTGGTCAGGCCGCAACAACAACAGTGAATGCTGCAAATGAGATCGCCGTTGCGGCATTTTTAGAGGGTAAGATAGGGTTTTGTGATATCTATCGAGTCAATGCCTTAACGCTTGAGCACAGTGAGCTAACCGTATTAGAATCCGTTGAATCTATTATGGAAACGGATCGAACGGCACGCCACCGAGCGCAGCAAATTATCGCCACATTGAGGTAACTATGTTTGAATTTTTCTGGCACTTAGGCTCATTTATTCTTGCTTTAGGGATTTTAGTTACCGTTCATGAATATGGCCATTTTTGGGTTGCCAGAAAAGCAGGAGTTAAGGTTTTACGTTTTTCTATTGGTTTTGGTAAGCCTTTAGTTAAGTGGTATGACAAACATCAAACCGAATACGTTATCGCCGCAATTCCACTTGGCGGCTATGTCAAAATGCTCGATGAACGCGTTGACGATGTACCCGAGCATGAGCGTCATCTTGCCTTCAATAATAAACCAGTGCTTTCTCGTATCGCTGTGGTAGCTGCGGGCCCCATTGCAAACTTTTTGTTTGCCATTGTCGCGTTAGCGGCAATGTATATGGTAGGGGTTCAATCAGTAAAACCCGTCGTTGGTGGTGTGACACCAACCAGTATCGCGGCGGATGCTGGATTTCAATCAGGCGACCACATCATTGCGTTGAATGATGAGTTAGTGCACTCATGGCAGGACGTCACATTTGAGTTAATGGCGCATTTAGGTGAGCCATCGTTGGTTGCCAAAGTACAAGACGATAAGGGTAGCTTGGCGATTCGCACGCTACGTTTGAGCGATTGGAAACTGGAAAAGCAAGATGAAGCGCCACTGACCTCAGTTGGCATTACGCCTTATAGGCCGCCACTGACGTTGCAGCTCGGTTATATCGAAGAAGGTGCAGCTGCCGACAAAGGTGGCTTACAAGTAGAAGATACGCTGATTGCGATAAATGGTGACAAATTGGCATCGTGGCAACAGCTGGTGAGCCGAGTTCAAAAATCTGCAAATCAAGCCATAAGCATTGATATTTTGCGCGATGGCCAGCCACAAACCCTAACGGTAACACCTCAGGCAAAAACTTCACCAGAAGGTGTCGTGCAAGGCTATTTGGGCGTTGTGCCTGTGATGGAAAAATGGCCAAATGGTTATATTGAAACTAGACAATACGGCATCCTAGATAGTATTGTGCTTGGCATTCGTAAAACTTACGACTTGATTGCCTTAAGTTTCGACATGATCGGCAATTTAATCACGGGCCAAGTCTCGGTAAAAAACTTAAGCGGGCCTGTGGGGATCGCGGTTAGTGCCGGAAATAGTGTTAGTTACGGGTTAGTTGCATTTTTAGGCTTCTTAGCGCTTATCAGCGTGAATTTAGGAGTTTTTAACTTATTACCGCTCCCTGTCCTAGATGGTGGGCATTTAATGTATTACTTAATTGAACTAATTCGCAGAAAACCAGTCTCTGAAAAGACACAAGAGTTTGGGTTTAAGATTGGAGCAGCGCTTCTTCTTGCCTTAACGTTTTTTGCACTATTTAATGATGTTTCTCGGCTTTAAGCCGTGCGGTGCTAAAAAGCGCACATTATATGCAGTTTAGATGTTTGCATTTTTGTTCAAGCATACAACGGATAACATAATACAAAAGCTGTAACGTTTGAATGTTGTGATGTAGTGGGCCTTAGCGTATCGCGCCAAAATTGTTGTAAAGGATAAAGATAATAAAATGCCTATAAAAAAACACATTGCAGTAACCAGTTTACTGGGCGCTAGTTTTGCTGCCTTAGGGCAAAACTCCTTTATCGTAGAAGATTTAAAAGTAGAAGGGCTGCAGCGCGTTGCACTAGGTGCTGCATTGACACATATTCCGATCAACGTTGGTGACAATGTCGATCAGTTTACTATTTCACGCACAATCAAGGCGTTGTATAAGTCTGGCCACTTTGACAACATTGCGGTATTCCGTGATGGTAATCAGATTATTTTTAAGGTTAAAGAACGTCCAACTATCAGCTCAATAGAATTTGATGGTAACAAAGACATCAAAGACGAGCAGTTAAACGAGAGTTTAGAGCAGCAAAATATTCGCCAAGGTGAGCCGTTAGACAGAACGGTACTAGATAGTATCGAAAAAGGCTTAACAGAATTCTTCCACAGTATTGGTAAATACAACGCTAAGGTTGAAGTCAGCATTGTTGAACTGCCACGTAACCGTGTGAAGCTGATGCTGAAGTTTGAAGAGGGTGATGCTGCTTCCGTACGTCAAATTAACCTTGTCGGTAATGAGCTGTTCTCGGACGAAGAATTGCTTAGCCTAATTGAATCTCAGCAGGACTTGCCTTGGTGGCGCTTCCTCTCTAATGACCGTTATCAAAAGCAAACCATTGAAGGCGATTTAGAAAAGATCCGCAGTTTTTACCTAGACCGTGGTTATTTACGTTTTAACATCGACTCAACGCAGGTTTCAGTAAGCCCAGAACGTGAGTCAGTTTATGTTACGGCGAACATCACCGAAGGTGAAAAATATACCGTTAAAGGATTTGATTTCATTGGGGACTTACTAGGTCGTGAAGACTTAATTAAAGGTATTGTGCCGCTTCGCGCTGGTGAGCTTTACAACGGCTCAGTTGTAACGGCAACGGAAGATTTTATTAAGAGTTATTTGGCACGCTTTGGATATGCTAACGCTGAAGTGCGAACCGTTCCAGAAATTGATGACGAAAACAAAGAAGTACAACTAACGCTATCGGTAGACCCTGGTAAGCGTGTGTATGTGCGTCGAATCGTAGTGAACGGTAACCAGAATACAGCGGATGAAGTGTTACGTCGTGAAATGACGCAGCTTGAAGGTGCATGGTTGTCTAACCAAAACTTAGAGCGTTCAAAGCTTCAAATTCAACGTTTGCCATATATGGAATCGGTAGAGTTTGAAGTCAAGCCAATTCCTGGTGTTGAAGATCAGGTTGATGTTGACTTTAAAGTAAAAGAGCAGCCAGCAGGTAGTTTCCAAGCAGGTGTGGCTTATGGTTCTTATGCGGGCCTTCAGTTTAACATTGGTGTCAGTGAGTCAAACTTCCTAGGATCTGGTAACCAAGTTGCTTTCAATATCAACACTTCGCGTGGTTCGGAGCGTTATAGTGTGTCTTATACCGATCCTTACTTTACGCCTGACGGTGTGTCGCAAGGCAGCAGTATCTTCTACAGTAAGTTCGATGCTAGTGAGTTCGGGATTGTAGATTACAAATCGACGAGCTACGGCATCGGTACCAACTTTGGTTTCCCAATTAATGCGATTAACCGTGTTAACTTTGGTATTCGTTGGATTGAAGAAAGCCTTTCGCAAATTTCGGACTTTGAGCAAACACGAGTACTTCGTGAGAGCTTCTTAAACGAAAGCGATCCAAATGCAGATTATGACTTTACTAAATATGAGTTAAGCGCAGGTTGGTCACGTGTAACGGTTAACCGTGGTATGTTCCCAACAGCCGGTTCTCGTCAAAGCTTGAACTTAAGTATTACTACACCAAACTCAGATCTTAATTTCTTCAAGATCAATTATGATTCACGCTTTTACTGGCCAATCAGCAATGATCATCGTTGGGTATTCTCAGCGAGAGCGGGTTTAGGCTATGGTAACGGTTATGGCGAGACGAATGGTTTTGAGCAAGTATTGCCATTCCAAGAGTTCTTCCGTATTTCAGAGCAAGAACTACGTGGCTTTGACCGAAACACGATTCTACCTCGAGCGGTACAGCGTGCGCCTAAGTGTATTCCGGGCACACCTAAACCAGATGGTTCATCAGGTAGCTGTATTGGCGGCGATCAGCAATTTGATACGCTAAATCTAGGTGGTCGTATCGGTGGTAACGCAAAAGCGCTAGCAGGTCTTGAGCTTATCGTACCAACGCCATTCCTAGACGAAGAAAACACGAGTTCGGTAAGAACCAGCTTCTTCGTCGATGCGGCAAACGTTTGGGATACTGAGTTTGATGTAGACCGTTATAACAACTTGCCAGAAGATCAATACAATCTACTTTCTGATTTCTCGGATCCATCAAGGTTCAGAGTATCAACGGGTTTATCGATTCAGTGGATCTCACCTATGGGACCTATGCTGATCAGTTTCGCTTACCCACTCAAAAAAGAAGAAGAAGACGATACGAAGACGATCAGCTTCAATATCAGTAATACATTCTAAGGAGTTTTATTGTGAAAAAATTTATTAAATCATCAACACTAGCCATGACAGCTGCACTAATGATGGGTGCTTCAGGTAGCGCATTTGCACACAAAGTAGGCATCGTAGACATGCAGGAAGTGTATAAGCAAATCCCACAAATGGCAAAAATTGAACAGACACTCCAAGCTGAGTTTGCTGAACGTCGTCAAGAGCTTGAGAAAATTCAAGGTGACATTCGTTTTGAAGCTGAAAAATTTAAGCGCGAAGCGACAACGATGAGTGAAGAGCAAAAAGAAGCGCTTCGTGAAAAGATCCAAGGCATGCAAAAGACACTGGCTGAAAAAGGTCGTCCACTAGAGCAAGAAATTAAAGTTCGTCAAAACCAAGAGCTTGCTAAAGTACAAAAGCTAATCGTAGATGCGATTGAGTCTGTTGCTAAAAAAGGTAAGTTTGATGAAGTTAAAGTAAAAGATACGACAATTTACTTCAATCCTGATAAAGTAGCCGACCTTTCTGAAGAAGTGGTAAAAGCGGTTAGCAATAAGTAATGACAAAACTTCACACCTTATCTCAACTTGCTGAGTATCTAGGTGCTCAGCTGCAAGGTGATGGCGATAAATCAATTCGAAATATCGCCACTCTCGCACAGGCAAAAGACGACCAAATCGCGTTTTTAGCCAACAGCAAATACCGTGGTCAGCTTGAAAGTACGACTGCTGGCGCCGTGATCTTGAGTGAAAAAGACGCGGATTACTTTGCCGGTAATAAACTCATTATCGCAGATCCTTATGTAGCCTATGCAAAACTTGCACAGAAGCTAGACTCAACACCTAGCGCAGCATCAGGAGTTCATCGTACAGCAGTTATCTCTGATACCGCAACACTTGGTGCAAACATCAGTGTGGGTGCGAACGCTGTAATTGAAGATGGCGCTGTGATTGGTGATGATGTTGAGATAGGGCCAGGCTGTTTCATTGGAAAACATGCCAAAATAGGCGCAAAGACTAAACTCTGGGCAAACGTAACCGTCTATCATGAAGTACAGATAGGCGAACAGTGTCTATTCCAGTCTGGTGCCGTAATAGGAAGTGATGGTTTTGGCTACGCCAACGAGAAAGGCGAGTGGGTTAAAATCCCTCAAGTTGGCACCGTAATTATTGGCGACCGTGTCGAAGTTGGCGCGAGTACTTCTATTGATAGAGGTGCGCTAGAAGACACCATTATTCATAGCAACGTCATTTTAGATAACCAGATCCAAATTGCCCATAACGTTGAAGTTGGTTACGGTACAGCCATCGCAGGCTGCACGGTACTGGCGGGCAGTGTTAAAATCGGCAAGTACTGCCAAATTGGTGGCATGACAGCAATCAATGGTCACAACGAAATTTGTGATGGGGTTGTCATTACTGGTATGAGCATGGTTACTAAAGGAATTACTGAGCCAGGGATCTATTCTTCTGGTTTACCTCACCAAACGAATAAAGAGTGGCGTAAGTCTATTGCACACTTACGCAATTTATCTGACTTTAAGTCGCGCCTGAAGGCACTTGAGCTGCTGACAGCACAGCTTAAAGATACTGATGTAGAATAAGGAAGCTATTTTGGCTAACGAATTAAACAGCTTTGATATCCAAGAGATTTTAAAACTTCTTCCGCACCGCTACCCAATGTTGCTTGTTGACAAAGTGGTAGATTTTAAGCCTGGTGAATATCTTCACGCGATTAAAAACGTGACGATTAATGAGCCTATTTTCACAGGTCATTTTCCAGAGCAACCTATTTTCCCAGGTGTGTTGATCCTAGAAGCGATGGCTCAGGCAACAGGTTTACTTGGTTTTAAAACGGTCGAGAATCGCAGCGAGAATGAACTATACTTATTTGCAGCGATTGATAATGCACGTTTCAAACAACCTGTTCTACCGGGTGACACGATGCATTTGCACGTTAAGTTCGAAAAAGAACGCCGTAATATCTGGAAATTCAGTGCTGAAGCTAAAGTAGAAGGCAAAACTGTGTGTTCAGCTGAAATTATGTGTGCTAGAAGAGAGTTTTAATGGCTATTCATCCTACCGCAATTATCGAATCAGGCGCGCGTCTAGGCGAGAATGTTTCTGTAGGCCCTTATAGTTATATTGGCAATGACGTAGTCATTGGTGATAACTGTAAGATTGAATCACATGTAGTGATCAAAGGCCCATCTGAGATTGGTTCAGGCAATCACATTTTCCAATTCGCGTCAGTAGGGGAAGCCTGCCAAGATAAAAAGTACAAGGATGAACCAACCAAGCTAATTATTGGTGATAACAACGTTATTCGTGAGTGTGCGACTATCCATCGTGGCACAATTCAAGACGAAGGGATCACTCGAATTGGTAGCAACAACCTATTTATGGCTTACACCCATGTGGCACACGACGCAGTCATTGGCAGCAATGTGATTTTCGCTAACAATGCGAGTGTAGCCGGACATGTACATATTGGTGACTGGGTTATCCTTGCAGGTAACTCAGGTGTACACCAATTTTGTAAAGTGGGTTCTCATGCCTTTATTGGTATGTACTCGGGTGTGAATCAAGACGTGCCGCCTTTTGTTACAACGACTGGCACGCCAGCAAGACCCGTTGCAATTAACACCGAAGGCTTAAAGCGTCGCGGCTTTGAGTCTGATGAAATTATGGCAACAAGACGCGCATACAAAACGTTGTTCCGTAAGGGACTGCGTTTAGAGGATGCGTTAGAAGCACTAAAAGAAGATGCTTCTGAGTTCGCAGCAGTTCAGCAAATGATTGATTTTATTGCGACTTCTAATCGTGGTTTGATCCGCTAAACTTGAACCGCAATACAGGTTATACTTACGCCATACATTTTGTATGGCGTTTTTTTATACTGAAAAATAACAATGGCTAACGAAAAAAATATCACCATTGGCGTGGTCGCAGGAGAGTTATCGGGCGATATACTCGGTGCAGGCCTGATAAACGCGCTAAAACTTCATTACCCCAATGCTAATTTTGTCGGGATCGGTGGTCCTAAAATGCAACAAGCTGGTTGTAAAAGCCTGTTCGACATGGATGAACTGGCTGTCATGGGATTAGTCGAAGTGCTTGGTCGCTTGCCTCGCTTGCTAAAAATTAAAAAGCAGTTAGTGAACTACTTTATTGATAATCCACCTGATGTATTCATCGGTATTGATGCGCCGGATTTTAATTTGCGTGTTGAAAAGCCATTGAAAGCAGCTGGAATCAAAACTATACAATATGTAAGTCCAAGTGTGTGGGCGTGGCGTCAAAAACGTATTCACAAGATTGCCGAAGCGACTAACCTAGTGCTGTCTTTGCTGCCATTCGAAAAAGCCTTTTATGATAAACATGAAGTGCCTTGTACATTTGTGGGTCATACGCTGGCGGATGAAATTCCACTTGAACCGGATACCGCAGGTGCGCGTGCACAGCTGAACTTAAGCCAAGATGATACGGTTTTAGCACTGCTTCCTGGGAGCCGAGGCTCTGAAGTTGGTTTATTGAGCCGCACTTATCTTGCTACCGCAAAAAAACTAATCGATAAAATTCCCGACTTAAAAATCGTCGTGCCTTTGGTAAACGAAAAACGCAGAGCGCAGTTTTTGGAAGCCCTGAAAGAAGTTGCGCCGGAATTGAACCCGATTATGCTTGATGGCCAATCAGCACTGGCAATGCAAGCTGCGGATACCGTTTTACTGGCCTCGGGTACAGCCACACTTGAGGCAATGCTATATAAGAAACCAATGGTGGTAGGGTATAAGCTGAACCCTAAGAGTTATTGGATTTTTAATACCTTTTTTACCTTTAACATCAAATACTTTGCCTTGCCGAATTTATTGGCCGATGCACCACTTGTACCTGAGTTTTTACAGGCAGAGTGTAATCCTGACGCACTTGCTGATGCGCTTTTCCCGATGTTAAAAGGCAATAATAGTAAGCTTGTTAGAAAGTTTTACGAGATACATGAGAACATTCGCCTAAATGCCAGCAAACAAGCGGCTCAGGCTGTAATGGAGTTGATAGATGCAAATTGAACGTCCTGATGTGCAGTATATTGCAGGCGTTGACGAGGTAGGACGTGGCCCGTTGGTGGGTGACGTTGTGACCGCAGCCGTCATTTTAGATCCAAGCAAACCGATTATTGGTTTAACCGACTCAAAAAAGCTGTCAGAGAAAAAGCGTATTGCATTGGCAGAAGAAATAAAAGAAAAAGCATTGTGTTACTGTATTGCAAGAGCGTCAGTTGCAGAAATTGACGATCTGAATATTCTTCACGCAACGATGTTGGCGATGACACGCGCAGTTGAAGGGTTGGAAATTCAACCAAATCATGTATTTGTTGATGGAAATCGTTTACCTAAGCTAAGTGTTGCGGCAACTGCAGTTGTAAAAGGAGATAGCCTAGTTGCTGAGATAAGCGCGGCATCCATATTGGCGAAAGTCACTCGAGATAATGAGATGTTAGCACTCGATGCGGAATATCCAGAGTTTGGTTTTGCAGGCCACAAGGGTTATCCAACCAAAGCTCACTTTGCTGCACTTGAAACACACGGGGTTACTCCGCATCATCGTACAAGCTTTAAGCCTGTGCAACGAATTTTGGCCGAGAAGGAGTAAGCATGCCAGCCCCGCAGTTTGTCCATTTGCGTGTACACAGTGACTTCTCAATGGTGGACGGTCTAGCTAAGACTAAACCAATTGTGGCAAGGGCAGAAGAGCTTGCAATGCCTGCTCTTGCCATCACCGATCAAATGAACTTATGTGGTTTGGTGCGCTTCTATAGCGGCGCCCACGGGGCAGGGATTAAGCCAATAATTGGAGCGGACTTTTGGCTTAAGTCAGATCAATTTCCTGATGAGCCAAGCCGAATTCTCGTTCTCGCTAAGAACAATCAGGGTTATAAAAACCTGACTTTGTTGATCTCCGATGCTTATCTTCGCGGCCATGTATTCCATCGTCCTGTTATTGATAAAGAGTGGCTGGCAAAATATAAAGAAGGGCTGATCCTTATTTCCGGCGCGAAAGATGGCGACTTAGGTAAAGCTATCTTAAAAGGTAACCCTAAGCTCATTGAAGAGACTCTAGCGTTTTACGAACAGCATTTTAGCGACCATTTTTATATCGAGTTGCAACGCACCTCACGTGCACAAGAAGAAGAATATCTCCACGGTGCTGTGGAGGTGGCGGCGGCGCGTAATATACCCGTTGTGGCGACGAATGAAGTGGTGTTTTTACATGAAAAAGACTTTGATGCTCATGAAATTCGCGTTGCTATTCATGACGGTTATACATTAGAAGATAAAAATCGACCAAAGCGCTTTTCTAAAGAGCAATATTTAAAGACTTCTGAGCAAATGCAAGAACTCTTTAGTGACATTCCAGAAGCTTTAGAAAACACCGTAGAAATCGCCAAACGATGTAACGTGACGGTACAGCTTGGCACATATTTCCTACCAGATTATCCAACGGGTGATCTGGCGATTGAAGATTTCTTGGTAAAAGTGTCGAAAGATGGTCTAGAAGAACGTTTGCAGTTCTTATTTCCTGACGAAAATGACCGCAAAGAAAAGCGTGGTGAATATGACGACCGTCTGCAGGTTGAGCTTGACGTTATTAACCAAATGGGATTTCCAGGTTACTTCTTAATCGTAATGGAGTTCATTCAGTGGAGTAAGGATAACGGCATCCCTGTAGGTCCTGGTCGCGGTTCCGGTGCCGGTTCTTTGGTGGCATATGCGCTTAAGATCACAGATCTTGATCCACTTGAATTCGATCTTCTATTCGAACGATTCCTTAACCCAGAGCGGGTTTCGATGCCAGACTTTGACGTCGATTTCTGTATGGATAGACGAGACGAGGTAATTGACCACGTTGCTAAACTCTACGGTCGAGACGCCGTATCTCAAATCATCACTTTTGGTACGATGGCGGCAAAAGCGGTAATTCGAGACGTCGGTCGTGTGCTTGGTCACCCTTATGGCTTCGTAGATAGGATCTCCAAGCTTGTACCTGGCGACCCTGGTATGACACTTGCCAAAGCATTTGATGTTGAGCCTCGCTTGCCTGAAGCTTATGACAGTGACGAAGAAGTTCGTGAACTGATCGATAAATGTCGTATTCTTGAAGGCTGTACACGTAACGCGGGTAAACACGCCGGTGGTGTTGTTATCTCGCCTACCACTATTACCGACTTTGCAGCACTGTATTGTGACGAAGAAGGTAAATTCCCAGTTACCCAGTTTGATAAGAATGACGTAGAAACTGCAGGTCTGGTTAAGTTTGACTTCCTCGGTCTAAGAACGCTAACCATTTTGCAATGGGCGCTCGACATGGCGAACGAACGCCTTGGCAGAGAAAGTCGAGAACCGATTGATATTGCTGCCATCCCACTGGATGACCCTGCAAGTTTTAAAGTGTTACTAGACGCACAAACAACTGCGGTATTCCAGTTGGAATCTCGTGGTATGAAAGACTTGATCCGTCGCTTGAAGCCAGACTGTTTCGAAGACATGATCGCACTGGTTGCGCTATTCCGTCCAGGCCCGCTGCAATCGGGCATGGTAGATAACTTTATCGACCGTAAGCATGGTCGCGAGGAAGTATCGTATCCTGATGCGCAATATCAGCATGAAAGCCTGAAACCTATACTGGAGCCAACCTACGGGATCATCCTTTACCAAGAACAGGTAATGCAGATAGCGCAGGTGCTTGCAGGTTATAGCCTAGGCGGCGCAGACTTGCTTCGTCGTGCAATGGGTAAGAAAAAGCCAGAAGAAATGGCAAAGCAACGTGCAACGTTCGAAGATGGTGCCAAAAACAATGGCGTCGAAGGCGAACTTGCCATGAAAATCTTCGACTTGGTAGAGAAATTCGCGGGTTACGGCTTTAACAAATCACACTCTGCTGCTTACGCGTTGGTGTCTTACCAAACGCTATGGATGAAGACCCATTTCCCCGCCGAGTTTATGGCGGCGGTAATGTCAGCGGATATGGATAATACCGACAAAATCGTAACCTTGGTCGATGAATGCGAAAACATGAAGTTGACGCTGCTACCACCAGATGTGAATGCCGGTGTCTACAAATTTGCTGTAAATCGTCAAGGTGAGATCGTCTATGGTATAGGGGCGATAAAAGGCGTGGGCGAAGGCCCCGTTGAAGCTATCCTGGAAGCGCGAGCTAAGGGAGGAGAATTTAAAGATTTATTCGACTTCTGTGCGCGAGTTGATTTAAAGCGCTTAAATAAACGCGTGATTGAAAAGCTAATATACGCAGGGGCGCTCGATAAGCTTGGCCCTGATGGAGATCAGCCTGGGCGTGCGACTTTACTGGCAAGCCTAAAGGATGCCATGAAGTCGGCAGAGCAGCATCACAAAGCTGAATCGCTTGGACAGAGTGACTTATTTGGTTTGCTTGCGGTTGAGCCCGAGGAGGTTGAACAAGCCTTTATCAAAGCCACGCCGCTCAGCGATAAAGAATGGTTAAATGGGGAAAAAGAAACCTTAGGTCTTTACCTAACTGGCCACCCAATTAATCAATATCGCAAAGAATTAAAATATTATACCTCTGGCAAGTTAGTTGACTTACAACCCGGTAATCGTGATACGGTAGCAACCGCGGCGGGACTGGTCATCAATGCTCGTACCTTGATAAACAAAAAGGGAGCACGTTGGGGACTTATCACTTTAGATGACAAAAGTGCCCGGATTGATGTACGCTTATTTCCTGAACAGTTTGAAATGTACCAAGAAATGCTGCAAATTAACCAAATCTTGGTAATATCTGGACAGGTCAGCTTTGATAACTTCTCTGGTGGCATTACAATGACCGCAAGAGAAATCTCTACCATTGCTCAGGCGCGAGAAAAGCGTATTAGTGCAATAAAAATGACGCTAAATATGGCTCAAATTGACGCGAACTTCTTTGATAATTTCAAAAAAGTGCTAGAACCATATAAGTTTGGAACGTGTCCGGTAAAAATTAAATATCAGCGTCCTGATGCATTAGCAGAGTTAACATTAGGAACACAATGGTGTGTGACGCCGAGTGATGAGCTTTTAACTCGTTTATCACTGTTGGCGGCGCAGGAATTAGAATTAGAATTTAACTAAACAGGTAGTTTAGAGCATGAGCCTCAATTATCTTGAATTTGAACTTCCAATCGCTGAATTGGAAGCAAAGATCAAAGAATTACAAAACGTTAGCCGCTCTGGCGATTTAGATCTTAGCCTTGAAGAAGAGATCAGCCGCTTAAAAGACAAAAATGTTGAGCTAACCAAGAAGATTTTCGACGATTTGGGCGCTTGGCAAGTGTCTCAATTAGCGCGTCATCCGCTTCGTCCATATACTCGCGATTATATTGAACGCATTTTTACCGAGTTTGACGAGTTCGCGGGTGACCGTACTTTTGCTAACGATCCGGCTATTCTTGGTGGTGTTGCACGACTTGATGACAAGCCAGTAATGATTATCGGTCAGCAAAAAGGTCGTGATACGGCTGAAAAAATCAAGCGTAACTTTGGTATGCCAAAGCCAGAAGGTTACCGTAAAGCATTACGCTTAATGGAAATGGCTGAACGCTTTAAGATGCCGATCATCACCTTTATCGACACACCGGGAGCCTATCCAGGTGTAGGTGCAGAAGAGCGTGGTCAAAGTGAAGCGATTGCACGTAACCTTAAGGTGATGGCAGCGCTCAAAGTACCAACCATTTGTACCGTAATTGGTGAAGGTGGCTCTGGTGGGGCATTAGCTATTGGAGTTGGTGACAGGGTGAACATGCTGCAATACAGCACCTATTCTGTAATTTCACCTGAAGGGTGTGCTTCGATTCTTTGGAAGAGTGCAGACAAAGCGTCACTTGCAGCAGAAGCTATGGGCGTATCAGCTTCTCGCGTAAAAGAGCTAGACCTTATCAATAACATCATCGAAGAGCCGCTAGGTGGCGCGCACCGTAACTACGATGCGATGGCGAAAAACCTGAAAGTTCAACTTAAACGTGACTTGGCTGATCTTGAAGCGCTAGGCACCGAAGAGATGTTAGATCAGCGTTATAAGCGCCTGATGTCATTTGGTTACTGTTAATACGGGTTTCTGCTCGTATTGATATCAATGCTAATTTAAGTTAAAAAGCCGCTATAGAGCGGCTTTTTTTATTGATTGTAGAAAAATGATTAATAGTCGGATTTACCAACAAGTAGAGTCAAGTTTAACGGTATTAAGCTCCAGCCTTGACGCCAAAGGGTTGTGTATTGCTTTATCTGGCGGTGTGGACTCGGTTGTGTTGCTCCATCTTTGTCGAGAATATGCAAATAAGCATAATGTTGCACTCCAGGCGGTTTATGTTAATCATGGCTTGTCACAGCACGCTACGCAGTGGCAGCAATTTTGCCAATCACTTTGTGAAACACTTAATGTTCCCTTTATTGCAAAACAGGTTGCGATTACTCGGAAAACCCGTACTAGCCTTGAAGCGCAAGCACGCGAAGCTCGCTATCAAGCGTTAGATGACGCGGCCAAAGCAGGTTTTGCTATCGTGCTTGGACAACATGCCGATGACCAAGTAGAAACTTTCTTACTGAGATTAAAGCGCGGCTCTGGATTACTCGGGCTTGGAGCGATGAGAGCGACAACTCAGCTGCCATCTGGGCGTGATTGTATTCGTCCGTTGCTTGCCGTTAGTCGCAGCGATATTGAAGCATTTGCACAGCAGTGTGGTCTTGAGCATATTACAGATGAGTCCAATGCAGACGATGCGTTTGATCGCAACTTTTTGCGCAATCAGGTGATCCCTTTACTTAAATCTCGATTCAATGGTTTTGTAGGTAATACGTTACGCAGCATTGATATATTGCAGCGCCAACAAGCCATAATTGATGAGGTGAGTGAAGAAGACTTAAAAAAATGCTGTTGTCGGACTGCGTTGAATATTACGGCACTACAGCAACTTTCGCATGCGAGAAGAGATAATGTCATCAGACTGTGGCTTTCAAAGCAGGGCATAGAGATGCCGAGTCAAAAACAGTTGGATGAAATCGTACTGCAGGCATTTTCATCACGCCAAGACAGTCAACTTGAAATTCGTTTTAAGCAAGGTGCAGTGAGGCGTTATCGTGATGCACTTTATTGGGTAACGGAAACTAGCCAAAAGCATGATATTGAGACCGTTAATCTCAACGAACTCAGCAGGCAAAGTACGCCTGTTGCTATACAAACGGGCAAGGGGATCCGTAAACCTTTCTTGGACGAAATCGTTAGCATTCGCTACGGCAGACTTAAAGATAAAATCAAACCACAGGGCAAACCAGGCTCTAATACCTTGAAACATTGGCTAAAGGATTTGCACGTTCCGAGCTGGGAGCGTGATTCTATTGCGGTTGTCTATTACAATGATACTCCGGTTGCGGTGAACGGGCTATTTGTGAGTGCCGAGCACGCAGAAGACAATGGCATCATTTGGGTAGTAATAGATGACTGAAAATAAAAAGATTGGCCAACAGTTAGCGCAAAAGGCGCCTTATGCGGTAGCGTTCACTGTGGTGGTGTTTATCGTACTCTTTATGTCGAGTGAAGTGATGTGGCTGAATCAAGTATTTGCCTCTGCATCTGGCATTATCAGTATCGTGTTTTTACTATTGTATTGGCATGGTAAAGGCGGAATGTATTTTATTCTTGGCTTACTTGCGCCAATGCTTGCGGTGATGTTTTCAGAGTTACCCGATTTCCTTGCGCTTGCATGGGTAATAAATGGATTTTTTAACGGCGCGGCGCTTGCCCTGATGGCTTACCTATACTTAGGAAAAGGTGCTCAGCGTTAACGTATAACACTGAGCAAAAGGGGAAGTGGTTTTTTATACTGCGCGTGCGCAGTTTCGTCCGGCTGCTTTGGCGCGGTATAAGCCGCTATCCGAACGAGCAAATATATTGTCGGCAGTATCATGGCTCGATGCCAGCGTAAAGCCAATGCTCGTGGTCACCGTATATTTAGCCAACATGCTCGACTTTCTTACGGCTTCCATAATTCTTTCTGCAATTACCTTGTTGGTGGTAAACGCAGGGTCGTCAATTAAAATGGCGAACTCGTCACCACCGAATCTAAATACTGAATCAGTTGCGCGCGTCGAAGTTTGTAAGATACGCGCGAATTCAACCAACACTTCATCACCAGCTTTATGACCATGAACATCATTTACTTGCTTAAAGTTGTCTAAATCTAAGAGCATTAGGCTAAAATTACGATGTTGACGACGGCAGCGCTCGAGTTTCTCTTCTAAATTGTCAGTAAACTGACTGCGATTATAAAGTCCAGTTAGAGAGTCCTTAGTTGCTAATTGCAATACACGGTTGTACATCAAGGCATTACGCATTGGGTAAATTAAACAGGCGTGTAATTTTGACAATTTTGCCTTGAGCGCTTCACTAAATGGAAACTCACTGAAATACACCAACTGACCTAAGTGTTCTTTTTCGAGCTCAAGATCGAACGTACTGGCCGGAAATTGGCTATCGCAGTCCTTCATTTGAAAGACGCCAAGGTTGCAATGGAACTGAAGTCCCGAAATTTTTGAAATTCTTGCCACATGCTCCGCGTAAATAGTCAACAGCTCATCAATGTTGAGCGTTGTCTGAAGCTTATCGACTAATCGCGCGTAGTGTTCACCGCCTTGCGTACTATACTGTTCAGAACTGAACGGCAAGTAATCGCCTCTGGTCGGCAACCTCTGTGTCAAAATATGGACATTTTCCATATTTCTTCCCCTTAAATACAACAATACATGTTTAGTATGCGAACTTTATGCCAAAAATTTAAACTGGCTTAAAAACAAACGCTTGCTATATTTAATAGAAAGAAAAAGAAATCCACCTTTATTCCCCGTCAATTTTTCGCTCAGGAGGCAGATTGCAAAGTATCTTCGCGCAGGTTTTTGCCTTGCTATTATGTGCTGTGATTTTAGTCTGGTCCTTTAAGCGGATTGGCTTGCCGCCTATTCTGGCTTATTTGCTTACTGGAGTCATTGCGGGCAGCCACGGTATTGGGTGGATGAGTGATAGCCAAGAAATTCACTTTATGGCCGAGCTTGGGATTGTGTTTTTACTGTTTAGTCTAGGGCTTGAGTTTTCCGTGCCAAAATTAATGGCAATGCGAAACGTGGTATTCGGTTTAGGGAGTTTGCAGGTCATTGTGACCACGATCATCGGTATGTTGGTGTTGCGTTTTATGCAATATGATTGGGTGGGTGCATTTGTGATTGCGAGCCTCATTGCACTTTCTTCTACGGCGGTTGTGGTTAAGCTGTTAAAAGAGCTGGGGATGCTCAATACACGTCATGGTCAGCTCGGTATTGGTATGTTGTTATTCCAAGATATTGCCGTTGTGCCGCTGCTCATCGCGTTTCCGCTTATTTCCTCTGCGAGTAATTCAGAGCTGGCATCAGCGCTACTTTTTGCGTTTGCCAAGGGGGCGGTTGTGTGCCTGGTTTTATGGGCAGTAGGTAAGTGGTTACTACCTAGAATATTTAACGAAATTGCATTGGTGAGAACAGACGAGCTCTTTGTATTGTCTACCTTAGTTGTTGCCCTGTGTGCGGGTTCGCTCACTTATGCATTCGGGCTTTCAATGGCACTCGGCGCATTTTTAGCGGGCATGATGTTAGGGGAAAGCCAATATCGACATCAGCTTGAGGCAGAAATTAGACCATTTCGAGATATTTTAATGGGACTCTTTTTTGTCACCGTGGGTATGCAGCTAAATATTCCATATGTGCTCGACCAGTTTATTTATATTGTTGCAGCACTTGCCGCTGTGCTTGTGATCAAAGTGTTGATCATCGTTGGCGTTGCGCAGTTAATGGGAGAGCGTAAAAAAGACGCTTGGGGTGCTGGTATTTTGATCTGGCAGATGGGGGAATTTGGCTTTGTGTTACTCGCGCTTGCCAGTAAGCATCAGTTGTTGGATCAAAATGCGGTGTCCTTCTTGATCACGCTTGGCGTGTTGTCTATGGCGTTAACGCCTTATCTTATTAGTAAAACCGCGCATATTCTCAATATTTTGGGAATAGAAAAAGACTGGCAACCTGAAGCTCCAAGCGGTTATAACGCGGCTGATTTAAAAAATCATGTTGTGATTTTTGGCTACGCGCGTGTTGGTCAAACTATCGCACGATTTTTACGTCCAGAGGCTATTCCTTATATTGCGGTAGAGCGCAATCCGCAAATTGTACAAGACGCACAAATAGCGGGTGAGCCCGTGTTGTTTGGTCACGCGGCACAAAAAACGCTGTTAAAGTCAGCAAATATCGATAAAGCGCGCTTGGTTATTATTACCTTTGATGACTTTGAACAAACGCAAGTAGTTGTTGATGCCATTCGTCGGCGTACCCACGAAGTGAAGATCTTGGTACGGATGAAAGATGACAGCTACATGGAGCAATTAAAAGCCATGGGCGTCGCAGAAGTTGTGCCAGAAACTTTAGAAGCAAGCTTGATGCTGGTTTCTCATGTGTTGTACATGTCTGGCGTGCCAATGCGCAGGATTTTTCGTCGTGTCAGTAAAGAGCGAGAAAATCGTTATCCGTATTTACATGGTTTTTTTGCCGGAGACAGCAGTGATCTGCATGAAGTCACTGGCGAGCGATTAGAGTATTTGCATGCCATTGCTTTACCTGACAATGCGTTTGCTGTTAACAAGTCAATTGCTGAGCTTGAACTCAAGGTCAAGCGCGTTGATATTAGCGCACTAAGACGCGACGGCGAAGAAATTGCACAACCAGATGAGCAAACCGTTTTACGCGTTAATGATGTTTTGCTATTAAAGGGAAAGCCCCGCCGCGTTGAACGTGCAGAGCAGTTTTTACTCGATGGCCTACCGTAATAATGTTTCTTTAATCTGTGCCTTTTTTAACAGATCGCCGCATAGTGCCTCCTACAACACGGAGTAGGAGCAGGTTCACCCTGCGCTCTTGAATGTTGTGTTTGTTATCACTTCTTGAAGTATAAAGCGCCTCTACGACACGGAGCAGAAGCTGTGTTCTTGCTCTATCTATGTGCCTTGATCATCAGGTGTATTAAATGACACGATATGCTTTTGCATCAAATGCATTTGAGTAAACAAAAAGGTTTCACCGTTAAAATCTGCTAAGTAGCGACTGTTATTGGGTACATCTGCAAGACGTTGATATATCCCTGTACTGAGATGATAAGACCATAGTTGGTTGTCGTTGTTTACGCCGTACAATATTCCGTCTTTATAAACAGCAAATGGCTGCGCTAACTGAGCGCGTAATTCATGGATCTCAGTCGGTACGGGAGCTGTGTTTGTGTTAACAAGCCAAAAGCGCTGTCTCATATCTTGATAAAGAAAATGTTCACTATCTACTTGCGCGGCCCATATTACATTTTCAGAAACAATGAGCGAGGCTTCTTTGGTATCTTTATTTATAATGTAAAGTCCCGCGTTGCCATTCTCTCTCGCTGTGACCAATAACGTTGTTGGCGTTAGCCACTGTAGGACAGAATCAATGGCAAGCGAATTAGCAATGAGAGTTTTCTCACCATCTAAAGACCACAACATGAGTCCTTGTTGTGTTGTGCCTGCTATCGCATTACCCGTAGGAGACCACACAATTCGTTTGCTGATATTGTCTTGCTGTGAATCGGTAAGCTGTGAAACACCTTGGTCATTGTAAAGCCATATTTGCCTTGAGCCGTTACGTGTAGATGTAAAAGCAATATGATCACCATGAGGCTGAAACTGTGGGTTGTCTTCTCTCATTGTTGTTCTGGCAATCTTTGCTGTAGCAGCGGTTTGGTGACTTCGTATTTGAGCAAGACTTAAGGTAAAAATATCGGTATCGGCATTTATCTGTGTCGCTAAAATCTGTTTTCCATCAGCTGAAAAAGAAGCCTCTCTCAGATTCTTTCTACCCCCAGTATCAAGTGCAACCATTCTTCCGTTGGTTTGCAGTTTATAAAGTCCATTAGTCGTCGATGCGAGCAAATATTCGCCGCTTGGATGATAACTGACTTCAATTGGCTGTAATGGTGACAATTCGCGCGGTAGTAGTATCTTTGCCGTGATCGTTGGTGTCTTATCAGGATTGTAAATATTCAGATGATGAGAGTTGAACTCATCAATGCTTACCATTGCGAAAACATTTTGATTTGCAAGATAGTCAAGAGTGTAGTTTTCAAAGCTTGGCATATACTCTGTAGTGCGGCTTTTTTTTGTATTTAAATCAAAAAGGTAGGGCACTACTTGCTTAGGGCGCAAATGAGATAAGTAACTGATCTCGCCATTTTTCATCCAATTTGCACGCCATATGGGCTTTTCTTGGCAAGCGATAACGGCATGTGGATTTTGTGGTGAGTTGATTGCAGTATCGACATTTAGTGTGTTTAAAGACCAGCAAAAGGGAGATGTCTCTTGAGCCTTGCAATGACTCCGCTCGGTAAAAGTCAGCTGCTTTGCGTCGTGTGACCAACTTGGTTTACCGTACACGCCTTGGCGAGCGGTTAAACGAGAGGTTTTGTGCGAGGCTAGATTTTTTGCCCAAAGCTGACTATGGCAATTATCGCTAAAGCGCTGAAAAACAATCCATTGGCCATCAGGTGAGTAGCTGGCATTTGCATCCCATGCATCACTTGTGGTCATTGGAGTAAAAGTAGGTTGAATAGGTACTCTGGGGTTGGCCTTTGGTTGAATTAAAACCGTAAAGAGATAAGCCGTGATAACTACGGCTAGTGCCGCTACCCCAAATTTTGCAGCGCGTGGGCGAGATTTTTGAGTCGCTTTATGCGCGCTCGGCTTATCGCTTGTCGACGTAACGGATGCCTCTAAACTATAGCCTTTTTTACTGTGCGTTTTTATAAACTCTAACTCACTATCAGCATATTTGAATACTTGGCGAATTTGGAAAATGCAGCGCTGCAATGTATTGGGAGAAACAACTCTGTCGTGCCAAACGGTGTTAAGTAGTTGCTCAAAACTCACCACCTCTCCTGGCTGTTTTGCCAATTCACAAAGCACCGCTATTGCTTTAGGGGGGAGCGCATATGTCTGTTGGTCGATAACAATATGATTGCGGTTTACATCCACAAGGTGATCTGCAATCAAAAACTGCTTTAATTCCATTTTAAAATTCTTTTTTCAGCGAATTATCAGCGAAAAATCAGCAAACTTTGCTGTTTTATCGCCCTGTTTTTTTCTAATGTAACACACTGATAAAAATAAACTAAAAAGGAAAGTCATGCGTTTTATTATTTTGCTATTGTTAATGCTACTTGCAGCATTGGGCAAGGTGTATGGGCAAACATTAGAACAACAAGCCATCACGATTGGGTCTAAAATAACTTTTGCATCTAAGATATTAAGTGAGAATAGGGAGGTCATGGTTTATACGCCAAATGATTATGACCCTAAGAAACAATATCAAGTGTTGTACTTACTCGATGCAGAATTCTTTTTTACCCAAACCGTGGGCATTGTAGAGTCTTTGGTTAGCACTGGAAAAATACCAGCTACCATCGTTGTTGGGTTGAAAACCACGGTGAGAACAAGAGACTACTTACCGCCAATTAACGGTGAGGCTCAAAGTGATAGACAGCGCTGGATTAAAGAGAAGTTCCCTCAATTCGGCAAGACAACCGAGTTTACAGCCTTCTTAACTCAAGAGTTATTTCCTTTCATTGAGTCGCAATATTCACTCAAACCTAATCGTACGTTAGTAGGGTATTCCAATGGTGGGATCTACGGACTACACACCTTTTTAAATAAGCCAGAGATATTTACTAATTATCTGCTTATTAGTCCGCCAGGTTGGTGGGGTGAGGAAGAGCTCGATCAGCAGTTTAAAGCACTTAGCAACTCAGCACATGATTTACGTCGCAATCTGTATATTAGCATCGCAGGGGAAGGTGGCGACTTTTACACCAACGGTATGCGAGTTGCGTCAAACCTAAAAGCACTTCGATCAAAAGAAGTAAATTGGCAATTTAGCCTTAAAGAATTGGAAACGCATCAAACTACGTTTTACCCAAGTCTCTATGAAGGATTAACGGAACTTTTTGATGATTTTTATTTTGAGCTTAGTGAAGAAGCAGGAAAATATGCGCATATTTCTGATATTGAAGATTATTATCTAAAGCTCTCTAAGCGTTATGAGTTTGATGTGTTAGTGCCAGAGTCTATATACAGAGCACTTGCTGACGCGCAAATCAGCCATAAACGTGTAGACGCTGCACTTGCGACTTTAAATGCATTTGTCACGCGTTATCCCGACTCGTCTTATGCCCATGCAAGCCTAGGACATGGATATTTAGAGAATAAAGTGTATAACAAGGCGCTGAAAAGCTTTAATCACGCCTTGCAACTTGCGAAAGCACAGCAAGTCGACGATCCGTCAGTATATGATTATTTTGAAAGCATGATAGCTCAAGCAAAAAGTAAAATCGTGCAGTAAGCTATACAGATCGCCGCGTAAAGCGTCTCCTACAACACAAAGTAGGAGCAGGTTCACCCTACGATCTTTTATGCTTTTTCTACCTACCTGTCGAGCTTGCTCAATAAATGCTGCTTAACGGTGGGCCATTCCGAGGCGATAATCGAATACACAACGGTGTCTCTCAGCTCGCCGTTTCTACCGATCTGGTGGCTGCGCAAGATACCATCGAGTTTGGCGCCAAGCCGCTCTATGGCACTTCGAGAGGCATGATTAAAAAAGTGAGTTCTAAACTCTACGGCAATGGCGTCAAAATCTTCAAAAAGTTGCTGTAACAGCAAAAACTTACACTCCGTGTTAACCGCTGTTCGACGCACTTTATCGCTGTACCATGTATAGCCTAGCATGGCACGGCGGTTGGCTATATCTGCATTGTAATAGCGGGTGGTTCCCACGATTTCGTTGCTGCTATTTAGCCTTACCGCATAGGCAAGATTGCCTTCAAATGCTTGGCTTACCGCAGTGTTAACATAGCGCTCCATATCCTCTGGGTTGGGTACATTGGCATACCAAAGCTTCCAAGCTTCACCATCTTTTACTGCCTGTTGTAGCGCATTAATATGTGTTGTTGATAATGGTTCAAGGGTGACATGCTGTCCTATTAGTGGTTTATCAGTTGGCCACATGCGTTACTACTTCCTTATTTTGAATATGGTTTAAATCTTATTTAAGTTCCAAAAACGCTCTCATTTCGTCCAAGCGGTTCATGCCGTCTTCAAACCCAAGCTCAATGAGTTTTTGTGTATAAGTACGCTCAAACAGCAAGTAACTCGTTAAACTCGACGGAGAATGCTTTTTAACCCCCATGGTTCTGAGCAACAGCTTGATTGCCAATGGCATATCTTCGTAATAATGATCTGCGACTTCATTAAAATTAACCGTTGGCTTGATGAGCATATGATCTACTCGTCTAAGCTCTTTGTGCTTTTCTCTGGCCGGTAGCAAACTTACCGTACGGTTGACGCGGTCGAGCCGTTCGATGTCTGAATTCAGGGTATCGCTAAACACACTGTCTAGTAAGTGGCCAGCGACCACAGACATTCCCGGAAAATGCGGCTCATAACCGAGCGGCTGTGGTAGTTTAGGCTGCTCAACACCAATCACAAAGATTTTATCTGCACCTAAATGAATGGCAGGGCTAAGCGGAGAGAGCTGGTGGATAGAGCCATCACCATAGTAATGATGCTTAACGCGCACGCTTGGAAACACCAGAGGTATGGCCGAACTCGCCATGAGTAAGTCGAGCGAAATCGTGCCCGGAACACCTTCGCGCTTTGAGCGCTGCCAAGGCTCAGCATTGTTCGCCTGATAAAACGCCACTGATTTACCAGTAGAATAGCTCGAAACCGTAATCGCGATGGCATCAAGATAATGGCGGTGTAGATTGTGATCGATGCGATTTAAATCAAGCACATTGGCCAGCAGCTTTCGAAGCGGCGAGTTATTTAACAAGCTGGCTGGTGGCTGATTAAGGTATTGTGCTTGAAAGCTGCGCATCATATTGGCAAATAAATGACCGTATGCACCAGTAAACGAGCTTTTGTAAACCATGTCGGTGCTAAAGTTCTTCCAAATATATTCCACTTTTTTCACCGCTAGGTGAAAGCAAGATGCGTAACAGGCAATCCCCGCCGAGTTAATTGCACCGGCAGAGGTACCAGTAATGATTTCAAAAGGGAGGGGAGAAGTCCGAGGCATACTTTGCGCAAGCGCCTTTAATACCCCAACTTGATAAGCGGCTCTTGCACCACCTCCAGTCAGTAGTAAGGCAATTTTTTTATCACTCGTTCTGTGCTTTCTCAAAAGAGGCCATCCTGCTGTTAAATTTGCTTAATTTAAATTTGGTCTTTTTATGCGTTATTTATCTTTGTTGATGTTGTAATGCTTTAGGTGCAAAGAGTTGATAACTCCAGTAAATGCGTTATTTTTAGTAGTAAAGTGCCACTCTGACCTTAAGCCGCTTATAGGTTGTTTTATTTATTCTAGTTGAACCTAGCTAAAACCCAAGTTGTCTGAGTGCACATACCCGCGCAACATATTAGGCTATTATTTTGAAATTTAAGCACTAAAGCGCTATGGTGGCACAAACAAATTTTAACAAACTAGCGGTTTAATTTAGTCGCTAATTGGCGCGATTTTGTATTTAATAAAATGGCAATTTAGCTTAACTTCAATGTACTGAACTTAAGTTCGGTGCTCAAGTATTTTTATTAAGATCAAATGTTTGAACAAGGTGTAGCCAGAGTTTGCACCACAACGCATTTTTTTAGGGTTTCAGCGCGCATTAAGTTATTAGTCAAGTATTTGGTGATAGTTTTACATTAACGCGTATCAACAATGACGAAGAGGGAGTCCCCATGTCAGAGAATCATCAAGAAGGTAATAAAAGACCTTCTAACAGCCAGTTGTTATTTGCCGCGGTAGTTGTACTAGCGTTGATTATTGTGGCTGTGTTTGTACTAGCACAAAAAGACACTCCATCGACGGAAAACCAAAAGGTCAAACAAGATATTGTTGTGCCTGAACAAACAGAAACGCCACTGGTCAATACCGCAAGAGAAACACCACCTGAGCAAGTGGTTGAACCTGAAGTAACCTTGCCACCGCAACGAGAGCAAATCGAGCCAGAGCAAGTAGAGCCGGTTGAACCTGAAGTAACACTACCACCGCTTTCACAAAGTGATACAGAAATTAAAGAAGCGGTATCGAACTATCTTTCTAATCAAGCGGTAAAATTGCTGGCAGACGATGATGTGATCCGCCGTACGGTGGTTTATGTAGATAACCTAGCAAAGGGTAAAGTGGCAGAAAATCACGCACCAGTGGTGAAGCCGCAAGATAGCTTTAGCGTAATTGATGACGACATTATTATTACTGATCCTAACAGCTACGAGCGTTATACACCTTATGTCGCCATGTTCGACACCATGAGCACCGCGCAAGTGGTTAGACTATACGACCAATACAAACCTTTATTTGAAGAAGCATACGAAGAAATAGGCTACGAAGGAGATGCATTCAACGGCACGTTAACTGACGCAATCGACGAGTTGTTGGCAACACCCATTCCAGACACCGCATTGCCTTTGGTAAAAGACTCAGTAACCTATAAATATGCTTATGCAGAATGGGAGCAACTTTCTCCAGCGCAAAAACAGTTTTTAAGAATGGGCCCTGAAAACATGAAGAAAGTGAAAAAGCGCCTAGAAGAAATTAAAATTGCGTTGAACAAATAAGCACACAGCCTCATAAAATCCAAAAAAGCTTGGCAAACTGTTTAAACATCACTCAGTTAGCCAAGCTTTTTGACTTTTCCCTTGCATCCCCCTGCAATCTTCGAGATAATTCTTCCCGCGCCAAACAAGGCCCTCAATGGTAGTCTTATTGGTCCTCTCGCAACAATAGTACGTGAATCTGGTCAGGTCGGGAACGAAGCAGCCACAGCGTATGACTTGTGTGCCGGGATGTGGCTGGTAAGACTGCCACCCAAACCTCCATTGTGTTGTTTGAAGTGTAAGTCTTATTAATAGTATTCAAAACTATACTAAAACATACTAATTCCTATCTTTTTAAAGTTAAAAACTAAATCTCAGTTCATTAGATCAATAGCACTTCTTATACTAATCTACTAAAACTCTTCAGCACTAATTGGTTTAGTTACCGTGTTAGTCAAAGTTCTTGCGCAAGTTAATTGGTTGATAGAGTTATTCGAATTCTGCGGGTCGCTCGAATCTAGTAACAATGCGTATTCTATGCCAATACCCTGCGCCAACTCCCACAATAATTCAACTGTTGGACTAGATTCAAACCTTTCAATTTGTTCAAACATCGCTTTTGAGATACCTGTCATGTAGGCCAATTTATCAAGGGTGAGGCTCTCTCTTTTCTGATGGCCTTTAGTCTAACCTTACGGATTTTTGTTTAACTTTCATTATGTTGTGCGTTATGTGGTTCGGTGATATTGTGTACTACAAAGCACTATGCAGCACTTATCTATTCGGAAGGGAAACCACATGGCTAGTAAAACTTTTGTTTGCTTAGTTTATTTACTTTGTTTCATCAGCTCGGTCAGTGTAGCGTCAGAATATACGCCTTTAGACAACTTTATTGTTAAAGCCAAATCCATGACTAAGTCGGTTTCAGGCACATCCGTTGTATTGATTAAGGATGGTCAAATTACTCACGAAGTTCACGTTGGTATGGCGAATGTTGAAAAGCAGATCCCTGTCGATACAAATTCGGTTTACTATTTCGCTTCGACAACTAAAGCGATAATGGGGCTGGCGACATTACAGGCTGAAAAAGAAGGTTTGCTTTCTAAGGACTCTACCTTGAGGCAGCTATTTCCAAACGTTAAATTTTCTTTTATCAATCCTGACAACTACTCAGTCAAAGATTTATTGTCTCATCGCTCTGGGTTAACAAATGACGCGATGACATGGACTTTTTCTTACACTGGAAACCATGACAAAAAACAACGACTTCATTTTGTTTCCTCGCTAAAACCGCACCCGAAAATTAAAAAAGGTGAGTTTGGTTACACAAACCTTGGGTACAATCTTTTAGCAATATGGTTTGATGAGAACTATGAAGGGGGATGGACAAATGCGATTAAAGAGCTTGTGCTTTCACCTGCTGGAATGAAAAATTCAACAGCAGATGTTGACCAAGCGAGATTGCAAAATTGGCCTATTCCAAGCTCATATTCATATAAATTTCGAAGTGGTCAATCTGAGATTTATATGAATAAAAACAATGCGACTTTGTATTCAGTGGGTATCTTTGCCAGACCAAATGATTGGGGTAAGTTGATAACCCACTTGCTACCAATAAATGTAGAGCGCTCAGCGTTTCCCAAGTCGGTTGTAAGAGCGTCTCAACAACTACTAGTCAGTGATATTGATAGCTATTTTTCCGGCTATGGATGGGGATGGATGCACTCAAAAGTCGCTGGTGAAAGTGTGTTAATGCACACAGGGGGATTTGATGGCGCTTCTGTTCAAGTATCTTACGCTCCCGAAAAAAATCTTGGTGTCGTTGTTGTTCATAACGAAAGTGGGCTCATTGCAAATGAGTTAAATGGCAGAATAACTGAAATCGCTTATAAAATGTTAACTAATCAAGATGTGAGTAGGCTTATTGAATTCCATCAAGAGGAGATGACTGATCTTGCTGTTTATGTCGAGAAAGCAAAGGCAGAACTTGCCGCTAAAAGAGAAGATTTGTCAAAACGCGGGAGCATATCACCTTCGCTTAAGTCATTACTTGAAGGTGTATACGAAAACACGGAAGTTGGACGGTTGACTATTAAACAGAGAGACAGCGATTTACATCTTGCTTGGGGGGATTTACAGAGCAAGGTTTACAGTGGACAAGCAGATAATGAATTTATAGTAGAACTTAGACCGGGTAAGTTCTACGAACTAACCGCTGATAAAAGCATGTCCGTTATCGAATTAAAGGATTGGCAATTCCAAAAAGTTAGATAATTCAGAGGCAAGGTTAGTTGCAATCTAAATGCAAATTGGTGTGACAACGTCAAAGTTGTGTAGCGGATATGCCGATGGCCTTTTGGGGCTCACATTAGCGTAACAGTAGCTCCAATTTCAACCCCAAAGCTTGTCATAGAAATACTATATAGTCATCAATTAGCTTGCGCCAAGCATCGGGCTTATCGTAATAGGCAGTATGCGGAAGCTTTACGAACGTATCATGCTTTTCAAGGATAAGGGTTGGGAAGCCAGTAACTTGAAGCTTTTGCATTAATAGGCGGCTGTGCGCGATTTTTGTTTGCTCAGTACCTTGATTTGCCAGCATAGCTCGTTGCCAGTGTTTTTTATCTAGCCCAAGCTCAACGGCTAGCTCCTCTATAGCCTCAGCTCGGTTAACCTGTTTGCCCTCTACATAGTGTGCGTGCTGAATCGTTTTAAGCATGTTAAGTGGCGCTATGTCCAATTGCTCAGCGGTTATGATGGCACGAGCGGTGATGTATGAGTCAAGGATCATCGGATCGTTACTCTTCACCCTTTGAATGTAACCTTTGCCAAACTGCGCGCCTGTTACGCTGGCTATACGCGCATCACTTGTGAGAATGTGATTGCGGAACGCTTTCTCTATAGATTGGTTGGCAATCATACCTCCAGGGTGCAATTCAAGCTTGAGGTCACTGTTGGCTGCAATCGCATCCAACAGTGAAGTCGCACCGTAACACCAGCCACACATGGGGTCAAAGAAGTAGTGCACTTTTACCATTTCATCTCTCCCATATGTACCTTAGCACCAATACCCAACGCCATAGGTAATCCTGCATCAGGGTAGCGTGCAGACATACTATCAATCAGCTCAGCGCTATTTTTGCTGCTGCTTTTTACCTGACTAAAGTTGCTTAAATACTGCTGCGAGTAGCTTATGGTACTTGCATCAAGTTTGGTGCCTGCTTTCATGTGACCAGGTATTACAACCTCTGGCTTCAGTGCTTTTAACTCTTTTAATTGGCGACTCCACGCTTGTTGACTGCGTTGGGATTGTGCATCGGCCATCCATAAGTGCACATTACCGTAGACTGCAACATTGCCCAGAACCGCTTTACTTGACGGGATCCATAAGTAGGGGCGGTGTGCCAGCTCAGATTGCGTGCCGTGGATCTCTATTTTGTGTCCATCTACAAAGAGTGTATTTCCCTCTACAACTGTGGGGATGTATGGCTTAACAGGTGCATTTTCCCCCATTTTTGGTGTCCAAAATGCTAGTTTATCCGCAAGCTTTTCTTCAATCACTGCTTTTACGGCAGCTGTGGTTAGGATCTTAGCTTCTGGGAACAAAGCGTGTAGTACTTCCGCGCCAAAATAATAATCCGGATCAGCTTGGCTGATAAAAATCGTCTTTAAGCTTTTGCCGCTGTCGAGTACTTTGGCAGCTATGCGTAGTGCATCCGCTTTGGTAAAACCCGTATCTACGACCATTACTTCACTCTCGCCAATCACCAGTGTTGAGTTAACGTGGAAGCTGTTTTTGTCAGCGTTATAAACATCCAGTGTAAGTGGGGCAGTGTTTGCTGCCATCGCATTGCTTGCGAATAAAATCGATGCTGCTATCAATGTTAGGTGTTTCATATCTTTTGCCTCAATAGGTTTAGTACGGAGCAGATGATATGAAATTGATAGGCTCAGAAAAACATGCCAAACTAAACATCATTGTTTCATAAATCGAGCAAATATATGGATAGACTCATCGCTGCTAAGGTATTTGCCGACATTGCAATCACAGGTAGCTTTACCGCGACGGCTGACAGGCTAGATATGTCTCGCCCCATGGTAACTCGGTACATTGAAGCAATGGAAAGCTGGCTAAACATTCGTTTGTTGCACCGCACCACGAGAAGAGTGTCTTTAACGACAGCAGGGGAGTCCTGCTTGGAAGAAGTGAGACAGTGGCTGAGACAAGCCGACACCATAACCGGCTTGGCGGATACCAGCGGCAAACTGTCTGGTACGGTTCGACTAGCAACCAGTATGTCTTTTGGCTTTTCTCAACTCGTGCCCGCTATTCAACAGTTTATGTCAGCACATCCTGACGTAAATATTGACATTGATTTGCAAGATTCTATGGCCGATCTCACTGAGAGTCAGATAGATCTTGCTATTCGTATTGCCTCTGCACCGGACCCATCTTTGATTGGTAAATCAATTGCAGTATGTAGCTCAGTTATCGTGGCGTCGCCGCAGTACCTTACGAGTACAAGTGAAATCAAAAAGCCAGATGACCTAGCTGAGCACTTATGCCTTGGGTATAAGAACTTTCAGCAGCATATCTGGCATTTGCGCAAAGGTAACTCACAGCAGTCGGTAGCGGTGAACTGTCGTTTAACTGCGAACGAAGCGACCGCCTTATTGCATGCAGCGTTAAGTGGTGCTGGTCTGGCAATTCAACCCACTTATTTGGTTAACCGCTACATCAAATCTGGTGAGCTTAAGCAGGTACTACCTGATTGGAAGCCAAACGATATGAATATATACGTGCTCTATTCTTCGAGAAAGTATATGTCTCCAACCGTGAGGGCATTGATAGACTATTTGTCTCACTATTTTGCCAGCACGCCATGGTGAAACTGCAAGTATCTTAAGAGTTACATCTTAATCTTGTTACGTTACTAGCTCGTGTGTTCAGGAGAGTAGCTAACACGACGAGTGTTTTATAATCGTTATATATTTCTCAATTATTTTTTACTTAAAACTAAGCCCAGCTAGTTGCTGGGCTTGGCATACTTAACCTGAGGTTTGGATAAGGAATGTTCCAACTCATTGTTTCTAAAGAACCGCTTAGTTTTTTCCTTTTCTAGCCAGAGAGTTTTAGGGAAAACACCGCTTCCGCGTCCTGCTCTCGCTGAGGTACCTACATCCTGGAGGCAAGGCGAATTTACGCACCAATAGCTGGCTATTGGAAT
>NZ_PNDS01000041.1 GCF_005886535.1 Pseudoalteromonas sp. S2755 | reverse complement strand
TATCACGGTTGAAGGCGACAAAGCCTCAATGGAAGTGCCAGCACCGTTCGCAGGTACGATTAAAGCCATCAAAGTTAATGCTGGCGATAAAGTATCAACGGGTTCTTTAATCTTCGTATTCGAAGTGAAAGGCGCGGCACCTGCACCTCAGGCAGCAGCTAAAGCTGAAGAAAAGCCAGCGCAATCAGCGGCTCCAGCGGCGAAATCTGAAGCACCAAAAGCTTCTGCACAAAAAGATGATTTTGTGGCCAATGATCAATATGCCCACGCATCACCTGTGGTACGTCGTCTAGCGCGTGAGTTTGGGGTTAACCTAGCTCGCGTTAGAGGTACAGGTCGTAAGAACCGTGTACTAAAAGAAGACGTACAAAACTACGTGAAAGAGCTGGTTAAGCAAGTTGAGTCTGGTCAAGTCGCAAAAGGCGGCAACACCGGTGGCGGTGAACTTGGTCTTATTCCTTGGCCAAAAGTAGACTTCAGCAAGTTTGGTGAAGTTGAAGAGAAGAAGCTTTCTCGCATCAATAAGCTATCAGGTGCAAACCTTCACCGTAACTGGGTACAAATCCCACATGTTACACAGTTTGACGAAGCCGATATCACTGAGCTTGAAGCGTTCCGTAAAGAACAGAATGTGCTTGCTGAGAAGAAGAAAATGGGTGTGAAGATCACGCCATTAGTATTCGTGATGAAAGCCGCTGCAAAAGCACTTGAAGACTTCCCAACGTTTAACTCTTCACTATCTGAAGATGGTGAGAGCTTAATTCTGAAGAAGTATGTTCATATCGGTATCGCAGTTGATACACCAAATGGTCTTGTAGTTCCAGTTGTTCGCGACGTGAATAAAAAAGGCATCATTGAGTTATCACGCGAATTGATGGAAATCTCTAAGAAAGCACGTGATGGTAAGCTGACATCTTCTGACATGCAGGGTGGCTGCTTCACTATTTCAAGCCTTGGCGGGATCGGCGGTACGGCGTTTACGCCAATCGTTAACGCCCCTGAAGTGGCGATTCTTGGTGTGTCTAAGTCAGACTTCAAACCGAAATGGAATGGTAAAGAGTTTGAGCCGCGCCTAATGGTGCCGCTAAGCTGTTCATACGACCATCGTGTCATTGACGGCGCACTAGCAGCTCGCTTTACTGTGACACTTGCAAACTACCTAAGCGATATTCGCCAGTTAGTAATGTAAGAATAGAAACCGCATCACTTAGGTGATGCGGTTTTCTTGTATTTTGTTGTTCCGCTTGATATTTAGGCGGGACAATAGAGAGTGTGAATGATACACTTTCGAGCAATAATAACTCTCTCTGCCCTGTGCCCCGAATCGGGTGTTTGGCAGGCACTTTGGGTCGGCTACTCTCGACGAGTAAACCCGTTCAAATAACAGTTAAGGTAATAACATGAGCAACGAAATCAAAACTCAAGTTGTTGTACTAGGCGGTGGTCCTGGTGGTTACTCTGCGGCATTCCGTGCAGCAGACTTAGGTTTAGACGTTACACTAATCGAATCTCGCGACACGCTAGGTGGTGTGTGCTTGAACGTTGGTTGTATCCCTTCAAAAGCCCTTCTTCACGTTGCAAAAGTAATCGACGATGCAGCTGAAATGGCTTCTCACGGTGTTTCTTTCGGTGCTCCACAAATCGACCTAGACAAGATCCGTTCATGGAAAGAGTCTGTAATTGGTCAGCTAACTGGCGGCCTTAGCGGTATGGCTAAGATGCGTAAAGTTACTGTCGTTAACGGCTACGGTAAGTTCACAGGTTCTAACACCATTGCGGTTGAAGGTGCTGATGGTGCGAAAACAGTGACCTTTGATAACGCAATCATTGCAGCGGGTTCTCAACCTGTAAGCCTACCTTTCATTCCTGAAGACGAGCGTATCATCGACTCTACAGGTGCACTTGAGCTTAAAGACGTGCCTGAAAAGCTACTTGTACTAGGTGGTGGTATCATTGGTCTTGAAATGGGGACTGTTTACCGTTCACTAGGTTCAGCAATTGACGTAGTTGAGTTTGCTGATCAACTAGTACCTGCGGCTGACAAAGACGTTATCAAGATTTACCAAAAGTACGTTAAAGACAAGTTTAACGTGATGCTTTCTACTAAAGTGGTTGCTGTTGAAGCGAAAGAAGACGGTATCTACGTATCTTTCGAAGGCAAGCAAGCACCAGAAGGCCAAGTTCGTTATGACAAAGTACTAGTTGCTGTTGGTCGTACACCAAATGGTAAGCTAATTGACGCTGACAAAGCAGGCGTAAATGTTGATGAGCGTGGCTTTATCAGCACTGACAAGCAAATGAAGACCAACGTTGATCACATCTTCGCTATTGGTGACATCGTAGGTCAACCTATGCTTGCACACAAAGCGGTTCATGAAGGCCACGTTGCTGCTGAAGTTATCTCTGGTAAGAAGCACTACTTCGATCCTAAGTGTATTCCATCAATTGCATACACAGATCCAGAAATCGCTTGGGTTGGTGTGACTGAGAAAGAAGCAAAAGAGCAAGGTCTAAGCATTGAAACTGCGGTATTCCCGTGGGCGGCTTCTGGTCGTGCGATTGCTTCTGCACGTACTGAAGGTTCAACTAAGCTTATCTTTGATAAAGAGTCAGGCCGTGTGATCGGTGGTGCTATGGTTGGTATCAACGCTGGTGAAATGCTTGGTGAAATCGGCCTAGCAGTAGAGATGGGTGCTGACGGTGAAGACCTAGCGCTTACTATCCACGCTCACCCAACGCTGAACGAGTCAATTGGTCTAGCTGCTGAAATCTTCGAAGGTTCAATTACTGACCTTCCAAACAAAAAAGCCGTGAAGAAAAAGTAAGTTTTTCTGAGCTTTCAAAAACCCAGCCTTGTGCTGGGTTTTTTGTTTTTGGCTAAGTGTGGGGGCTTATTTTTCTACGTACCCGAGGCTAAGCCATCAGCCTGATAAAATTAATAATTACAAGTAGTAAGGCGGAAGTGGCAATAAATAGCCAGCGCATTTGATTGAGTAGTCCAAGCAACTGCTGAATATGTTCAGCAGAGGGCTGTGCTTTTGCACCCACCCGCATCACCTCATAGCGTTCACCAAAATAAAAGCGCGGTCCTGCGAGCTGTGTATGTAAATTTGCGGCAAAAAAGCTCAGTGCCCATCCGGTATTCGTTTGGCTAAAGTGACGGCCGTAGTATTTAATGTAGTGCCAAGTTTGCTTTGGTCTAAGTAGCAACGAAAAGCAGGTAATTAATAATCGAATGGGTACAAATTCAACGAGCCAAATCATTCGGGAAAGGCTTGCCATAAAGCGGCTTGAGGGGGGCATTACTTGCCGCCAAGCATGGTCGCATAGCAGTAATAGTTTATAAAATAGCGCAAGATAGGGACCTGCCGTTAGATACAGTAAAGCAATGACAAAAAAATGGCGCAGGGTATTTAATGCGGTGCTATCTATGGTGGCTTTACAAATACCAAGCTCTGTTAGCTTCTCTACATCTCTTGCTACCATTCCTTGCAACACGGCTCTTGCAGTCACTTTTTGCTTTGATTTTATCAGCGCGGAAATACGCTTAGCACGGCTTTCATGGCTGATATCTAAGCATAAAAACAACACCAGCCCACCGAGCCAATTAGGATAAAAAGCAAAGCTAATAATCGCATAAGTTAATACGGTGATGGTTAATATAGGGAGGAAGAATCCCAGTGTGCCTGATAATAGTTGATAACTAGAAGCCGCTTTGGGGCGATAAACTTTTTCGGCAATCGCTTTAAAAACAAGGCTAAGAATAAGATTAGGGTGGTAAAGTGTTGATAACCTTACCCCTAGGCTGGCAGAAATCGCCAGTAAGAAAATGATCAGGCCCTCATGGGCCTGAAGTAAGCTGTCGAGCACTAAAGCGTAACCTTATCCAGCTTATTAAGTAGTGCCATCACCATTTTAGAAGAGTTAACAGAAGCGACTTCTAGATACTCTTCGAATGATTGCGGTGATTCTTTGCCGGCGATATCAGATAGCGAGCGGATCACAACAAATGGCGTGTTTAAAGAATGACAAGCCTGCGCAATTGCCGCACCTTCCATTTCTACAGCTAACATCGTAGGGAAGTCTGCACGTGCCTTGTCGATGCGTGCTGGGTCGCACATAAATGAGTCACCCGTACAGATCAAACCAACCATAGTTTGAATGCCTTCAAGCGCATGTACGCTTTGCTCTGCAGCTTCAACTAATTTTGCATGCGAAGTGAACGCAGCAGGCATTTGCGGAACTTGACCAATTTCATAGCCAAATGCAGTAACATCAACATCGTGATGACGTACTTCATTTGAAATAACCACATCGCCGACGTTTAGTGAAGGCTCAAAACCACCAGCAGAACCCGTGTTGATCACGCAATCTGGCGCAAAGTTGTCGATAAGCAAAGTTGTTGCAACTGTTGCTGCCACTTTACCAATGCCAGACTGTACAAGCGTTACGTCAAGACCAGCCAGTTTGCCGGTATAAAAAGTAAAGCCACCTTTGGTCAATGTTTGCGGGTTTTCCATGGTGTTACGCAAAATGGTAACTTCTTGCTCCATTGCGCCGATAATGCCTACTTTCATCAAAAGATTCCTAATTTGTGGTGGGAAAAGCCCCAGTGTCAAAATTGCTTTTATTATACGAAAGGGGTTTTGATAGGTAAAACAAAAAACGGGCTGACGCCCGTTTTGCTAGATTTCTGCCAACTGAGTTGACTGTGCTTTTGCCTGTGAAGGAGACAATACCGCAGGTTTGTATGTGCGGTTTCTGGTTTTCTTTGGCATCTCCACTTTTTGGCCAAGCTTGAATAGGATTGCCGCACGAACCTCAGCGCTTTGGTAGCCACTTTTGATTTTCATGCGAATGTGTGGAATACCCGCAGATTCCAGAGCGCCACTAACAAACCAATCTTTTTGTGCTTTGTGGCCGTTTTTATTGGCGTTATTGACCAAGTCAACAGCGGCAACAATTTTCAGTGTCTCTTTGTCTACCAAGACATAGTCCAGCTGTTTGTTCTTAGCTTTAGTTACCGCGGCACGACGCGCTTTTGGAGAGATCCCCGGCTTGCACTCAATCACATCAATGAGTTTAATGCGGCTTACGATTTTATATCTATCGCCAACAGCACGTTCTAATAAATGTAGAAACGATGCTTCAACGGTAGTAAAAACTGATTCTTTACGATTAAACGGATAAGGATTGCCACCCACATCGGTGTACTTAGAAGCGACAATGGAAGCAACGACCACTAGAGCCAAAATAGCAAGCAACGCAAATTCCATACAAAACTCCAAATCAAAAAAATGACATCTGTGATTTTATAAGCAATAGCTGTGCCAAAAGAGCGCTTGAATTAGTGGGTAGTTAACATTAAATCGGTTAATAAGTATTTGGGATAGGGAGAGAAAAATAAAGTGCTTTTAGTTGTTTATACTAGGCAGCGATATCTTACGGCAGGCTGCCTAGTACTGGATAATGGTATTAGCTCGCGTTATTTGTCTTCTTTCAGCACGTAGATCTCGCCATCGAAACTACCTTGAATGGTCAATCCTTGGCCTGCCAGCTCCTTGAGGTATTCAATATGCTCTTGGGTAATATGTTGACCCGGCACTAAAAGCGGAATACCCGGAGGATACGGGGTGACTAAACCTGCACAAATACGGTTGTTGCTCATGCTAATAGGTACAGATTCACGCTCGCCGTAGAAGGCATCGCTAGGAATACAAGCAAGGTCAATTGCGGGTAAATTCTCAGGCAAGCGCGAGCGTCGCGTTGACTTCGATAGTTTTACCTTGCCGCCATCAAGTTTCTTTAAGGCATTGTATAAGCGAATGATCTTTGAGCGTGTTCCACCCAAGGTTAGTAAGACTAAGATGGTACTGTGGGTGTATTTCTCAATCTCCAG
Organism: Pseudoalteromonas sp. S2755; assembly: GCF_005886535.1. Classification (GTDB taxonomy): domain Bacteria; phylum Pseudomonadota; class Gammaproteobacteria; order Enterobacterales; family Alteromonadaceae; genus Pseudoalteromonas. Next base: position 3,457 of record NZ_PNDS01000041.1, on the reverse strand, counting down.
CCCAATTTCGTCCAGCAGAAACTTATGAATATCCTTTAATGAGTATGGCAGTTCACTAATATCGATGAGAATTTTAAGTGGATCATGACCCATATTATCGCCACTAAAATGTGGGAATATGTTCATAAAATCTTGCTTATCAAGCACTTTGATATGTTTGAGCGAGGACATCTGCTGTTTGAATTCTGCAACATGGTTCAGCAGCGCATTGAGTAATTTATAGCCTTCCATCTCTAACTGCTTTTGGCACACATCCAAAGACGCAATAAGCTGGTATTTGGGCGAGGTGCTGGCGTAGATACTGTAAATCTCACGGAAAAAATCAGCATCAAAATCAGGGTCGTTAATATGGATATAAGACGCCTGCGAAAATGCCGATACGACTTTATGCGCCGAATGAGTGACATAATCGGCACCTGCATGAATGGCGGAGTAATGGCGCAAGCTAGGGTGAAATAGTGAGTAAGCAAACCAAGCTTCATCAATAAAGACTTTGATGCCATGCTGATGGGCAAATTCTACGACTTGTTTCAGGTCGCTCAGCAAACCATCATAGGTACAGCCGGTGAGCACCAGTAGTTTTGCATCGGTATTTTGTTCTATCGCTTGCTTGATATCAGCCAGTGAGGGCGGTGCGAATATGCCATATTTTGGATTTAAAATACTCGATAAATAGATAGGGAAACTGGCCGATTGCAAAATGCCGTAGTGCACTGACTTATGACAGTTGCGGTCGATGATCACCTTATCGCCCTTGCGAAGTAGGGTTTGCAAAATAATTTTATTCGAGGTGGACGAACCGTTGGTTACGAAGTAGGTGCGTTTAACCTCAAACGTTGCTGCAGCGGATTCCTGAGCGCGGCCAATGGTATTGGTACTATCTGACAGTGAACCTAATGAATCAACCGATACCGACAAGTCTCCGACAAATACGTTACGGCCATAGAATTGATAAAAATCTTTGATATAAGGAGAGTTTCTAAAGCTCGAACCGCCGCTGTGACCCGGAGTATGCCAAGAGTCGTTCGCTTCGCCGACATAGCTGCGATACGCCGTCCAAAATGGCGTCTCGGCTCTGTCATCAAAGTCATTGATCATATATCCCAAAATGGCTTCAGGATCTGAGATAACTTCATCTTTAAAGAAGAAAGACTCGATTTCCTCGGATTCGTTGACTATCTCAAGCCCTTTAGTGTCATCGCCAATAACGTAAACCGGTAATTCTAGACGAATACTTTTTAATTGCTCGATAAAGCGACTATAGGTTTGTTCGCCACTTTTGTTGTGCACATCCCAACTCAGCACGACAGCTTGAATATCACCATCTTCCGTGACATGCTCCAAGGCTTTTGAAAGTTCGAGGCATTCAATAATATCAATTTGAACATCCTCCCGCTCAAAGTTAGGGATCGTTTTTGATAGATTGCTCGAGAGCGCTTGTAATACGGCCGGCTCTTGCTCTATTAACAAGATACGAAGGACAGGTAGCATAATGATATTCGCATTAAAATTTAAAGACTTTCATTAGCATAAAGAAAGCGCAGTGATTTGTGAAATCAATACTTTGAAAATGTTCCAGAAATCGTAAAACGGATGTAGGCGAGGAAGTTGTTGCGAGTGATAGAAAGTGTGCTATTCAACATAGGAAACAGGAAGGTTTCGAGTATCAGGCGTGTCTGAGTTAAATTTGGGATAGGGTGTTTTTGAAGGCTGTATTACGATTGCTTTTCAATGATAAATACAGTAGCTATAAAAACAACAGGCCCTAGTAATTATTCAGGCTAACAGATCAATAGGAGTCAAAATGAGATTGGTTAATTATGTTGTGTATGTGTTCTTATTTGGGTGTTTAATCAGCTTCCCTTCATGGGCTGATACAAATAACTTGTCGGGAACATTGGTTGTTGTAAATAAAAAGGGGGACTCGGTTGATTTCATCGATCTTAGCAGCCGAAAAATTAAGCTGACGCTCGCAACCGGCAGAGGACCACATGAATTAGCAATGAGTGCCGACGGGCATACGGCTGTTGTCACTAATTATGCACGTGGCAATAGTCTAAGTGTTTTTGACGTTCGGCAAGCAAAAAAAGTTAAAACCATTGATTTGTCTCGTTATCCAAGGCCACATGGCGTGTTGTTTTTAAAAGACCAAAAACGCGTTGCAGTATCGTCTGAAGGCTCCGACAGTGTGGTAATCGTTGATATAGAGTCGGGGAAAATTGATAAAGTAATAGCAACAGAGCAAAGAGGCTCTCATATGGTGGCGCTGCCGGCGTCTAGCGAGCGTGTTTACACCACAAATATGCGCGCAGATTCAGTGTCTGAATTAGATGTAAAGTCAGGTGCCTTACTTCGCAAAATTTCAATGCCAAAAGTACCAGAGGCTATCACCATAAATAAAAGTGGCTCAGAGCTCTGGGTTGGTAGCAACGATGATGGCTTAGTTACCGTGTTTGATGTAGCAAATGAGCGTATAATTAAGCAATGGAAAGGCTATAGCTTTCCATACCGTGTGTTACTTACCCGCGATGAGCAGTTTGCTGTGATCCCAGACTATAGGAATCACACTCTTGATGTGATCGATGCAATGCACAAAGAAAAGCTGCGTCAAATAAAGTTTGAGCCGGGAACAGGACCAAAAGGCGTGATCCTCCATCCAAACGATCGCACTTTATTTTTATCCGCTTACCAAAAAAATAAGGTCCTTGTTATAGATATTGTATCTGGCAAAACCTTATTTGAACTCCCTACTGGTAACGGACCAGATGGAATAGGGTATTCAGCAGTGGTATTGCCTTAGGCTAACCATCACGTCGATACGAATGTGGCGTGAAGTAGGAGCTGCTTTACGCAGCGATCTGTGTTTTCATATCGCCTGAACAATTTTACGAAACAACAAATTCACGGTAACCACCACAAATAAAAGTTGTGCTTATGCTAAAACAAAGATTAGCTATCAGTCTTCTCTTTAAACTCACATAAATCTTCAATCAAACAGCTGCCACATTTAGGTTTACGCGCGGTGCACACATAGCGGCCATGAAGGATTAACCAGTGGTGTACGTCTACCTTAAACTCTTTTGGTACCACCTTTTCTAGCTTTTGCTCGACTGCCACTACATCTTTACCCATGGCAAACTTGGTGCGATTGGAGACGCGGAATATATGGGTGTCTACGGCAATTGTCGGCCAGCCAAAAGATAAGCAAGGTAGTTGTCTGGTTGAAAGTATAATAGCACTTGAATTTTTTTGCTTTTCAGTGGCATAGTTCCTAATGCAATAAAATAATATGGATTTTTCATGGCAGAACTTTCAATTCCCCAATCTTTAAAAGCACACTTAGCTAGCAATGACGTTATTCCTTTAATTGGTGCTGGTGTTTCTATGTCTGTCGAAAAGAAAGATGGGAGTAGAGCTTTTCCATCTTGGCCTGAACTACTTAACCTGAGCTGCGCAT
>NZ_PNDS01000040.1 GCF_005886535.1 Pseudoalteromonas sp. S2755 | reverse complement strand
ATTGGAGGAGTCCATATAAGCTGTTTTACACAGCGATTTTGTTGCTTTTATATTGAATTCTTGGCGGGTGAGATGAGGGGGGATTTCTTCATCAAAAATTCGTTGGGAAACATAAACTGCTCGGCGAGTGAATCGCCTCCTACACGCGTATTTACGCTACGTAGTAGGAGCTGTTTTACACAGCGATTTTGTCGCTTTTATCATGTGCTTTCCGCTGCGGCCTTGAAAGCATTTTAAATATCTAACACCACCACTTCCATTTGGTCTTGCGTATCATAAGGCTGGATCTGCATTTTTATTTGGCTCTCAGAAAGCAACTCCAGCTGACCTTCTGCGGCTTTGTATTTGCTGTGAACGACCTTTACTGCATGAATACCAAATCCGATTTCTCGCTCTAAGCGTAAAACTAAACCATATGAAGTGGTGGCTCCGCGGTCGGTTCGGTAAAGCACATAGTTATCGTCATTGACATTCAGTCGATTAAGTTCGGCAAAGGAGTTGTCAACGCCGCTTTGTTTGATCTCGGAATAATCACCAGCGGCAAAGATGAATACGATGAAACTCGGCACTGCTGCTGCCAAAGCGACTAATAAGCCAGAAACTTTGAGCAACTTGGTGCGTCGATATAACGACCACAGCAACACTGAAGCGGGCAAGATGATGGCCAGTATCATAACGAAAAGGTAATTATGCTGAGGAGCTGCAAATCTTAACTCCCAAGGCAAATTACTCATATTAAGGATGACCAGTGTTACAACAATTACCAACGCAATACTTGAAAATCGTTTCATAAATTAAACCTAAACTACAACCAAAGTAAGTGATACCAAAAATAAACCTCAGGTTATTTAAACAAGCTGAATTTCCCAGTAAATTCTTTAAGCTCTGTGCTATCGCCAAACATGCAAATGCCAAAGTACTCTAAGTCTTGTTCTGGTGTCTCAGCGGTGGCGCTTACTTGCTGTTCGGATGTGCCAACAATCATGGTATCTGTAAAATCGGTAAAGGGGATGTTACGAGCCACAAGCTCTGCTCGCACTTTTCTGATTTTATTACTGTTATCTGCCTTAAGAACAATGAAAGGGTAGTGCGAAATCGAAGGGTGAGTGCCGCCATCTTTATCTTGATACGTTAAAAAGCAGAGTTCATCGGTATTACCAATTTGGTCAATGAGCCCAGCGGTCATATGGCCAAGCGCATTAAAAAGCCGACCAAGTTCAACCTTTTTATTGAGCACAGCAACAAATCGCTTTGAGTTTTCGTCTGGTAAAACGGAAAAATCAGTCATAGACTTCCTTGAGTTAGAAAAGAGGCGCTTAACCATATCATAATAACACTATCACCACGCCTCGGCGTCGGTAATTGGTTGTAATACCTTAAAGATCTCCTAAGGAGAGACAGTAAATTTTTTTAGGCCAATCAATTGTCCTGAACTGGTGACAACGTGCACCTCCCACTTACCGGTTGAGTCGGCCGGAAAGTTCGTCTTATGGCTCCAAGCTCGATAGCCTTCCTCGCGTCCACCACTAATATTTAAGGGAATTCGGTCAACCACTTGTTTGTTGTGTACCCACACGTGAAAGATTTTTTCGTTTAGTCCCCGCGGTGCTTTTACCGCGCTCCAGCTATACAAGCCGTGTTCGTGAAGCGAATGGCTATCGAGATGTTGAATGCTGTTCACTGGCTTTCGTTGCTGCCTATCAACCTCATAAGCCAGCGCAATGTCGTTGAGCCGTAAGGCCGCAGGGGGAACCCAGCTACGTAGCTGCCACAAACCAGCGCTAAGTGCACTTAGTAGCAGAGCCAATAAGGGAAAACGCCACCATCTTGCGTTTGGCATGACATTGCCGAGGCTCGGTAGAGTAAGCACAATGGCGGTCACTAGCGCTATTTGTATACTTTGGTCGGTTGTAAGATGAAGTAAAATAGGTAGCGCAACTGAAATCACAACAAACAAAGCAAAATTGTGGAATACCATAAACAACACATTATGCCGAGCTAGCTTTTTGTAATATATCGGGTCCACAACAGAGATAAACGCGCAGAGTGCAATTAAGCAGGTAAACGCGGCCTGTGGATGATTCCATGTTGTGGCAGCCAAGAAAAAAGGCAGTGCAAAGAACAGGCTTTCCTGTTGTACCATTTGCAGAGCAAAGCGCATAAAGTTGGGTGACAATACAATACCAAAGCGTTGTTCAACTTGGTCGCGTAGCCAGTTATCAATAATAAGCCACAGCCAACTGGTGAGTAAAAGTAGAGCGATGATCTGTGAAAACGATTCTTTACGTTCAACTAAAATAAAGCTCGCTATACCACTGCAAAAAGCCAACAACGCCATTAGGCCGGGCCACTTCTGCATCATCAAAATAAATTTTGTTATTAGGTTTTTGAAATAACGCATTGAAATAGAAATTGCTTGCTGATTTTGTTATTGAAGCATCTTAACCATGAATGCAATATGAGCTTAAATACATTAAAGATTCATGCATTTAGCATTCGTAAAGGAGGCTTTCAGCTCTTGATTTTAGATGCGCTTGATATTTAGTGTGATCACAAAGTCTATCAACCCGTGTTTTTCGTTGACTCAAACAGTGGGTGGCTGGAGTACAAAGTTGACATGTTGTGCTTTGACCCCAGTCTAGAGGTTTATAGTTTGCTGATTAAGGGCTCTGACTGGCCAATCATTTTGCTTGAGTTTTTGCCTGTTTTTTGATGAATTGCAATAAAGTATTCAATTGGATACTTCAGTTTTGATAGTACCATTTTAGGTGCATTGCGGCTTATATCTACAGGTGTAGGCCAAGTAATAGAAACGCTTCCAGTCGTATTGTTAAGAATGCAAGGGTGGCTTGTACCTCTGAAGCTAGTTACGGAGGTCCCATCAGTATTGGCAAACAAAACTGAGCAAGTATATAGCTTGTTTTCTGGACTGAAATTTTCAATAGCGTAATCGAAAGAAACCTTAATTTCATGTTTTCTTTGCTGTAAGTTGCCAACTTCTTCAACTTCTAGATTGGACAGTGATGCAGTGCTTATTTTTATTTTTGAATAATCTGTTGTTGCGCAGCCACTGAGGATGAGCAATGATGCTAAAATAGGTAATACTTTCATTATTTTCTCCTTAAAATAAAGTCAATAATAAGCAGTTAAAACCTTCCATAATTTGCTCTTGTTCAAAGCCTATTTAATGAAAGATACTGTGACGTGTAGATTTGCATGATAGGAAAAGGTAACGAAAAATTAAACTTTTGTCACTATATTTATACAAGCAAGCTGTACATCGCAGGTTTTAGCGGCTGTAAATGTGTTTTGATTTTTGTGCGAATGTCACTCGACTGGTTTTGGCTTAACTTAAAAGCGCCATGCATCGTATTGATTTTAATCTTGAAAAAGTTTATGGCGTTAAACAGTGACTGGCGCTGATTGACAGGCACGTTATCAAGCTGCCAATCACTATTTGAAAACTGCTCAAAATGCGTTATTTGAGTTTGCATTGATGCGTATTTCTCATCATCAGTAGCAATAAGCGCGAGCTCACCTTCAACTATCACATTTGCGTACAACCACGTAGGGAGCTTAATGTTAGGGATAACCGCAGGTGAAAGGTAATGATCCTCACAGTGAAAGATTACTTGAATAACACCGCCTGAGTGAAAAATCGGGTTGTCCTTTGTTGCGTGTCCAAGTAAATAAGCGTGGTCATCACTTAATGTTAGCGGTACAAAAACCGTCTTTAACTTGCCTTCTTGTATCACTGTCAGTGTGGCCAGCGGGTGTTTTGTGATCACAGAGCTGAGTATGTTTGGATTGCTTTCAATGTAGTAGTTTCTTGGGTAGCTCATAACTTTTCCTCCAACCTTGCTTTCACTTCAGGCCACATCTCGTCGGTGATGGCAAATCGTGCCGTATTACGATAACTTCCATCGGGCAGGCGCCTATCTTTTAACGACAAGCCTTCAAAATGGGCACCGAGGTGTGCGATGGCATTACGAGACTTATGGTTAAATTCATGCGTTTGAAATTGCACACGCACCAATCCAATCGCTTCAAAGGCATATTTGAGCAACAGGTATTTGGCGTGGGTATTAACATGCGTGCGTTGAAATTCAGTGCCGATAAAAGTATGGCCAATCTCGGCACTTAGGTTGAGTTTATCAAGTCTAAACAAGCGGCTATTACCAGCCAGTTTACCTGAGTCTTTATCTATGATTGCAACAACCAGTTGCTCGCTTTCATCAAATTGTGCAGAGCCGTAAAACCATTGCTCTATGGTTTTTTGATCGCGACAATAATTGTTAAATACCCACTTCCAGATCTCGGCTTTTTTGCCTTGAGCCAATAACTCAGGTAAATGCGCGGCTTCAAGTGGGGTGAGCTTAACGCGACTGGATTCTAAGGTTTGTTTTGAAAGCATCAATATTCCATTCGTTCAGTGTTTTAATGCTTGCATATTGCGCTGATTTTGGTTGATATAAAACAACCAGATTTTATAACTTGATTAGACCAGTTTGATTTCTATTAGCCCAAAAACACAGTCTCAAGATGCTAAACATAAACGCTTAGCGGATGTTTTACGCAGCGCTATCGCTGAAAGTAAACTCACACCCGGTGACAAGCTTCCTTCTGCCCGAAAGCTGGCTGAGTTACATGGTATGAATCGGCACACGGTGATGAATGCCCTACAAAACTTGGTAGCTGAAGGTTGGCTGGTGGTGAAAGAACGTAGCGGCTATCGAGTCAACACTGAGCTGCCTATTTTCAGTAGCCAACAGATAACTTCAGAGGTGCCTTCTACACCACAAATCGTACCGCAATTTGCTAAAACACTGGCACCAGTGAGCAGCACTAAGCGTTCGGCCTACCGCTATAGTTTTGCAGGGGGCTTACCAGATCTTCATGCCTTTCCCTATGATGAGTTTAAGCGGTTTTTGGTAAAGGCGTGTCGCAAAACCAATGTCAGTCATTTTCACTATTCAGACATTGCGGGGTGCGAGTTACTGAAATCCCAAATTCAGGCGTATTTGCGCCGAGCAAGGGGATTGGTATGTGATGACTTACTGATTTGCAATGGCTCCCAAGAAGCGCTCTCATTGGTGGCAAATGCATTTATTAATCCAGGTGATGGTGTTGCCATCGAAATGCTTGGTTATCCACCTGCGCGACACGCCTTTAGCAATGCAGGCGCTGAAGTTTTTGCATTAGCACAAGATGCAGAAGGCATTAAAGTGGAGGCTTTGGCGCGCTGCCTTGAACAAAATAAAGTGAAGTTGCTGTATTTAACGCCACTGCATCAATATCCTACAACGGTCACATTGTCTGTACCGAGGCGCATGGCGATTTACCAGCTGTGCCAGCAATATGGCGTGTTTATTATTGAAGACGATTACGACCATGAGTTTCATTATCTCTGCCCACCATTACAGCCTATGGCGGCAAGTGATCCAAGTGGTATTGTGATTTATATTTCTACCTTCTCAAAAATCATGTTTGCCGGTGCTCGTGTGGGTTATATGAGTGCGCGGGCAGATGTGCTTGCACAACTGGTGGCACGTAAGCAGCTACTTAATCACAAAAATGATGCGCTTACCCAGTTGGCTGTGGCTTACTGGATGGAAGAGGGCGGGTTTGAGCGTCATTTACGCCGCATGACCAAAGCCTATCAAGGACGCCATCATGCGATGGCACAGCACCTTAGCGAGCTTAAAGCCAAGTTCGATATTGATTTTGAAGTGCCACAAGGCGGGATGGCGTATTGGGTAAACAGCAAACGCGATGTCTCGAGATTATCTGAAAAAGCACGTGAAAAAGGGATTTACGTACAATGTGAACCTGAATTTACCCTCGATAAGGCTAGTAGTTTAAGTCATATTCGCTTAGGCTTTGCGGCGCAAGAAGTCGAGCAACAGCAAGCTGGGCTAAGTGAGTTGTTTGCTTTGGTCGCAGAGCTGGAGAAAAATCATGAATAAGCAACAAGCACTGGCCGAATTTGTTACATTCGGCCCACACAAAGCGCAGGCGTTAAACATACTATTGAGCGATAACAGCGCAGTATCGCTCGCTATCAGCAAGGCGATGTTAAGTGTGGTATTGGCAAAATATCTCAGCGGTGAAATCGACGAAGATGACCTCGAAAATTGGGCTGGGTTTATTGAACTGCGTGACGAGGTTGACTGCACCTTGATAGATGATTACCTCTATGCGTTGAATAATCCAGAGCTGATGGGTGGAATTAACCTCGATTCCATCGGTAATATGTTGAAACTCATTAAAGGTCAAATACAAAAGGAAATACCATGAGATTAATAGCGGCTGCATTGTTTTTATTAAATTGCCAAATCGCGTTGGCGGGAGGAGATGTGTGTGAAAACCCTATCTCAACCATAGACATCAATGAGTGTGCAATGAGCGAGCTTAACACGCGAACTGAAACACTTGAACGTTACTACCAAAAAAGCCTTGAACATAATGCCTTTGATGAGCAACTGGTAGAAGCGATTAAGGCCTCGCAGTTGGCGTGGCAAAGCTATCTCGATGCCCACTGCGGTGCGGTATATACCCAATGGCGAGAAGGCACTATTCGCGGTGTGATGGCGCTCGAATGTCGTAAGGAATTGGTTAAAACTAGAACTCACACGCTTTGGGCTAACTTTTTGACTTATATGGATAGTACGCCACCCGTGCTGCCTGAGCCACAATAGGTCCCTCGCACTTATAAATGTCATGATTTAAAGCTTAAATCATGACATAAAGCAGTCGGCCTCTACATCTGCTTCACGATTTGATAGCGATACTAACGCCTATTCGACGCTGTTGTACCAAACTAGCTGCGAGAAAGGCATCAGTTACACGGGGTCAGGTTGTTAAGGCTGATTGATACTCATCCGAGGGTTGGGTGAGATCAACCAACTTGTAATTTGCCAAGTGCTGATCGCGCTTTTTTCTTAAGTGCTTTACTTAGTGCTTCGGCGATCACTTCTTGTGAATAGGTTGCGGGTTATCGTGGCGAAGTCGTTGAACTTTCTTTTAGTAATACGATACCAAGCCCTATAAACCATAGAATTTGTCCGAGACCAAATATAGCTGTGGTCACTTCAAAAAATGGGTTTTTGGCAAGGAAAGATAAACCTGAAAATAAAGTTAAAACCCCAGCTAAACTTACAAGCAAACCCCAATAATGGAGCAGTGGGGTGAATATTTTATGTTTGAGACCGACGCAACTGATTGTAAGCACCCAAATCGCACCAACTAATTCAATGCCACCGCCAAGTGCATCTACCACTATCGAAATGGTGCGATTAATGGTTAATGCAAGCGCCGGATCCAGCTCATGAAATTTTGCAATCGCTTCAATGCTAGTTAAAAAAACCATGGTACTGGCAAGGACAATCGCTGCCCAAATATAGCCTACAATGCTAGCAAACTTCATGCAGTCAGGTGATATTGTGTTAAAGCGTTGATGAATTGCTTGCACCAACACAATCAGGGCAAAGCTGAAAATAATCCCAATCACGATGTAACCAAGAAAAAAGGTATCGCGATTTTGTACAAAGAAATCGAGATATAACGCTGGCGTATTGTGCTCACTTGAGTCCAAAACCCCAAAAAATAGAACAAAGCCAAACAAATAAGTCGCGGCTTCTGTGAGTGCAGCGACACCTCCCCATTTTTGTAATGACATAGTACACCTGTAAAACTTGTTTATTATTGTTGTACTCAGTTTAGCAACATATTAAGTATCAGCTCCAGAATAGGGTGTGTTTATTTGTAACAATAGTTTATTGAGCAGGGAGTTCGGGAGAGGTGAAGAGCACCTTCAGGTGCTCTCTAAGCCATATTTAAGATGAATGATACTATCTGCATTGCCATTGGGATCGTTTGGTGCTTTACCATCTGTACTCAGGTTACCATTTCGCATAATGATAACAGCACTGGCAGCAGGTGAATCCATCGAAGTGGCTGATATGGTTATCATGCAATTTGGTGAAGGTAAGGCGAAGGTAAACTGCATAGCGACGCTTCGCTATGCTGTTGAAGTGAGGTTTGCAGGTTATGCAGATATTCTGCGTCTGCCAAAAGCCAACAGTGTGCTTAGCATCGCCAGTAAAAAGCCAAACGCACCTCCCGAACTGCCTTTATCTTCCTTATCGGTCGTCGTTGGCGTTGTGTTTGCTTTGTACTGTGCTTTTACAACCAGTTCACTGGTGACTTGGTCAAAAGCTAGATCCCAACCGGTAAATGTATAACCATCTCGCTGTGGCTCAGTGGGCGGCGTTGCTGCTTGTCCATGAGCGACTTCTGCTGCTTTGATGACGGTGTCATTCCAATCCACAAACTTCACTTGATACTTGTTAATCTCAAATTGTGCCGTAATGGTAAGATCTTGATTGACATCATTAAAGTCAGTATTCCAGCCTGTAAATGTATAACCTTCCCGAGGCGGAACTTGAGGAGCCGTTGCAGCACTACTTTCTTCAATAGTTTGAGTAGAAAGCACGCTTCCATCCCAGTTCTTAAACACGACACTAAATTGCTGTGGTTCATAGCTTGTTACCTGAAATGCGACTTTGTTGTCTGTGTAGTCTAATTCAGGGGCTTCTGATGAAAAGCGAACAGTGGGTGCAAACACACCAGCTTCGCTTGGCGTTACAGTAAATGAAACTTGAACAGATTTAATATCAGACGCGCCAGAAAAACTACATAAGTGACTGTTACTCTGGTCGATGCAGTTAACTGTATATCCTTGATCTATAGAATGGAAATCCAATTTGACTGCGGCGTCAGCATCGAGGTAGAGATCAAATACGCGTGGTAAACTGGACAATGTGTTTTCAGTTATTTCCAGTGTCACTTGATTGCTGGCTCCCGCTTTTACCCGTTTTGTTCCCGTTATATCTTTTACTGAGATTTTACTGATCTGTTCTTCATCAACAAAGATATAAGGCGTGGCGCCTAACGTTGTTAATTCTCGCGCTTTTGCACCTTGGCTATAAATGCCAGCAGAATCTATTTGAATGTTGGCATCTAACTGCCAAACACCTTGACCTTTTTGCAAGTCATCTTTGCTGAAATTTAGGCTTGTAGTGCCAACAAACGTATTCTGATCACTGCCTTGTTGCCACTGTTCTATGGTAAATAGTTTATCTTTTGCCTCGGAGCCGTCCGGTGCCCTGAGAGAGTAGTAGCCTTTGGCCATACCAGATATATCTGACGCAGTTACAGTTAGGGTGACGTTTTGCTCGCTATTAGTTGAGGCCAATTGATGTGACGAAAAAGCGACATTGTCGATACTTGGTGGCACAATATCTAGTTCAGTTTGATTTTTAACCGTAATAACAGACGGTAGACCTAGTTGATTAAAGTGCTCTCGATTGTAAGCCCCCATATTTCCATTGTTATCAGTGAGCATCGCAGAGGCAACAAACCACTCACCTGGCAACGCCTTATCTGTAAAGGTAAACGAATAATTTGAGCGATACACCCCTTCGACGTCGGTTTCTAGCCAATCAGATGACTCAGCCTGTTTTATCGCAAGTGACTTATACTGGCTAGGCGGTGAAACCCTAATTACACCTTTAGACATCGTTGAATGGTCATAAGCTTCTATGGCTATATTAACCGTTTTATCGCCTGTATTTACATCAACTTCAGTGTCAGAAATCGTAATAGATTTTATTTCAGGGTTAACGCCTTCTGAGACTTTATCATTCGCGACGATGAGATGAGGGTTAAAGCCTGCAGCTTCAATTTCACTCTCGCGCAGCCAAAAGCGAACAGCGTTGTTTACATCAAGTATATGGCCTAGGGTTAAAAACCATTTACCATTAACGTCGGTATCTGTGAAAGTGAAACTAACCGTACTTTCGTAAACTCCCGGCTCGTCTGTTTTCTGCCAATTAGCTGCGGCTGCAGATTTATTGCTCCCCCAACTAAACCCTGTTGGTGGCGATAAATAAACGCGCGCGCCTTTTACACCGCTTTCATCATAAAACCTTAATGTAATATCAACGGTTTTGTCACCGTTGTTGACATTAACTGAGTTGGAGCTCAACTGGATTGACCTTAACTCTGGCGGGGTTCGTTCAGTTTCAGTTGTCGTTTTTCGTTCTTGGTAGCAGTGGGTGTTGAGTACATCCAGCATAGCTTCGGCGGGCAATAAATTGTCACTTGCGCCATTGGCTGCATTTGCCATCAATAATTCAATTTTTGTATCACAATCTATTTTTGGGTTAGTGATGGTATCTAAACTAAGCGACGGGCTTGCTTGTACATTCATTGCTGCTAGCCCAGAGACTAGCGTTGCCAGTGTGGTTTTCTTAAAGAGATTAAAACTCATTGTTAGTCCTTTAAATTATTATGTGTAGCACTATGTAGCGAAATACTTGGTTAGTACTACAAAATTGAGTAAACATCCTAAATTACCATGTAGTTTTATATCTTTAGAGAATTTTTCGTACTTAAATTGTGAACAAATGTGAAAGCCTAGTTTTTCTAATCTGTTGAGTTCAGGTGCTTTTTAAGGTGTTCGATAAAAAGTTGGGTTTTATAGGGGGTGTAGTTTGTCTTGGGATAATACGCCCATAATTGTTTTGCTTCAGATTTTACTTCAGGTAATACAGGTATGAGCAAACCTTGGTCGAGCTCCCTTTTCACATAGCTTGGCGCAATAAATACCAGTCCCAAACCTTGTACCGCTGCCGTCAGCATAGCGTCGAGTTGATCAGAGACAAAGTTATAGTTGTCAAACTGAAAGACATCGCCATTTTCTAAAATAATCCCACCTAGCTTGTGGTAGTAGCTGCTTAACAGCATTTTATGTTGGCGTAGATCATCAAGAGACTTGATAGGCTTATGCTGTTTGAGATAGTGAGGAGCACCGAAGATCTGCATTTGATAATCAATGAGTCGGCTGCCTTTATGAGAGGCTGAGTCAAAAGCTTCATAGTAGCGTGTGATCACTAAATCGTGAGTAAGATCTGGGTGCGCGCCAGGGGCGATGACATTAAGATGAATTTTTAACTCTGGGTATTCGGCTAAAAATGAGGCGATATTTGGCATTAAAATGGTGCTGCCTACTGCGAGTGTTGAAGCGATTTTTAAGCTACCAGATGGTGCTTGATTCAGTGCTTGCCCGTGATCAGTTAAACATTCAAACTGCGCTAGCCATTGAGAAGCCTTCGGTAAAAAGTGCTCCCCGGCCTCAGTGAGATTGACTTGGCGAGTAGTACGAATAAATAGCGTTAAGCCAAGCTGCTGTTCTAACCAGTCAATTCGCTTGCTCATTGCAGATGCTGAAACACCTTCTTCATCTGCGGCACGAGTAAAACTGCCAAACTCTACAACTTTGCTAAAACTCCGCACTCCGGTTAGCCAATCCATTAATTATTTCCTAGCAAGAATAAGTGTTTTTATTATTACCTTGTTTTTTGGATATTAAAAGCTCGATAGAATCATCCTCAGTAAATTCAAGGGGGTTGACGTGTTTCAAGTTGTGTTTTTAGCTGTTTTGCTGATGTCTTGCTCTCAAATCGCAAGCCAAATCTACATCCCTGTTTTACCTAATATCACGAATACCTTACAGCTTACGCCTAGTCAAGGACAAGCAGCAGTCATTAGCTATTTCACTACATTGGGAGCTGCGCAACTGCTGGTTGGGCCGCTACGAGATAAGTTTGGTGATAGGCCGTTATTTTTTAGTGGGCTGGGTATTTTACTGCTAGGCACAGTTTTTTGTTCAATTGCATCTAGCGCCGAGGTATTTTTTATCGGTCGAGTATTGCAAGGCATTGGTGCTGCGTCGCCGGTGTTAATTGGTAGAACGCTTCTTGCTGCAAGATTATCGGGTAGTGAACTTAAAAGCGCGATGGCGACGTTATCAATGTCGGTGAGTGTTACTGCTATTTGCAGCCCTTTTTTAGCTGGCGTTTTATCTGGCTGGGTAGGGTGGCAGGGGATGTCATGGTTTGCGTTCGCTTACTATATTTTGATACTGATTTATGGCTATAAAACTATGCAGCAGAGCAGTAAAATTACCATGTCGCTGAGGCCAAAAGCGCTCTTTAATGAATATCAAAGTCTATTGTTAAACCGCTCGTTTATTTCCCTCGCGTCGCTCAAATGGTTGCCTACTTTTTTGTATCTCACCATTCAACTGTATCTGCCGTTTTTATTGGTACGGCAGTTTGGCTTGGAAGCTAAGGCAATAGGTCAGGCGATGATGATCCCCATGTTTGGCTTACTCATAGGGTCAATTTTAACTAAGGTATTGCAGCGTAAGCGCGCTTATTTAGATATCGTGATTTGGACTTGGCCTGCGCTCGTTGTCAGCGTGTTATTGCTGCTATTTGCAAGTGATAGTGCGCTTGCTGTTTTGCTTGCTTATGCTGCGATTATGTTTGTATTTGGCGCTTATTTTCCAAGTTACATGCACCTTATTGGCGTTTTACATCCAGAGAAAGCAGGAACAGCAAATGCGCTAGTCGGCGCGGTTGAGCTGTTATTTTTTTCTTGCGTAGCGTGGTTAGTCAACCGATGGCTACTGAGTGGCGTTGAGTCACTCGCGGCACTCGTTTTTGGTTGTGCGCTGTTACTGTTTATAACCTGGCGGCATTTACGCACTGTCCTTATACCGACTTGTAAAGAGTAATAGAGTGCAGAGCTTCTGCTACATAGCGTTTATCTATGAGACCGATGGCTAGGTATGTGATCTTAGGGTAGGGAAAAATAACAATGCAGTTTGAAACAGAACGTTTATCCATAAGGCGAATGACAATGGATGACTTAGATGCGGTTTACAGCCATCGGAAAAACCCAAATACGTCAAAATATATCGGTGCGCCTGCCACGTTCGAATCGGCAAAAGAGAGGCTTATTTAAGCTTGCCAACCTTGGAAAGGTGGGGTCGATGAGCGTTTGATCCTTGCGATCGTTAAAAAACCACAAGCTCAACTTATTGGTGAACTCGTTTTTAAATATGTAGATGCAGGAAAACGGGTCGGTGAGATTGGCTTCCGATTAGCTGAGGCAGAGATTGGTAAGGGTTATGGGGAAGAAGCCGCAATAGCACTGATAAAGGAGGCTTTTCAAAGTCTCTCTGTAGATACCATTCAGGCCATATGCGCCGTTGAGAATCTGCAGTCGCAGCGGTTGATGCTCAAGTTAGGGATGAAACGCAAAACTCGTTTAAAAGCCTTTTTGGATATAGGCGGTGAAAAGCACGATATCTATGTCTATCAATTAAATAACCTGAGTTGCTAGATAAGGAAGTAATTTAAGGTGCTTTTAAAACAATGAGTTAGCTCTAAACTTCCAGTTAAATAGAAATTAACTTGAGTTTATGAAGCTTGACCTATAAAAGGGAACTAATTACAGTGCTTGCTTTTAAGGGACGATATGTGACATGAAAAGAATAACCGTTTTGGCGTTGCTGCTACTCTCTGGATGTCAAGCTAGTAACACTTCTGTGCCGTTAACAGCTGAAGAGCTAAAACATATTCGCTATGTGGATATGCGACATTTACCCATCAAAACTCAAGCGGATGGTTATTGGATTCAAAAACGCCGGATAGAACCCATATATCCAATAGAGGCGGCCAAAGATGGGATATCGGGATGTGTTTCTTTGACGTTAGGTATAACCCCAGATGGGAGAGTGGGAAGCTATAAAATCACCAGCAGTTATCCCGAGGGCGTTTTTGATATCAGCGCACTTCAGGCTATTAAAAAGTGGCGTTGGATCCCCGATGATAACAACCCTGCGCGTCAGGCTATATTAATCGATGCGAAACTTGATTATTTTGTAATTCAAGGGCAAAAAAATTTGGATGAAGCAAAGCGAAACTGTAAATTCACCTCCATTCCGGGGCGTTAAGCGTAGCGTTTTACTGCATAGCGCGCGAACGTATCCGCGCTTTTATGATTTGAGGCAATTAAAATGGAATTTAAACTTTTAGCGCAGCACAAAGCGCTGATACCAATTATTGCTAAGTGGTACTTTGACGAGTGGGGAAGCATTGTTGAAAAGGCCTCTGTAGAGCGTTTTGAGCAAAAGCTTTTAGACTACCTTAACGACTCTAGTATTCCTTGTGTAATCGTCGCGCTGGATGGCGATACGGTCGCAGGAGTCGTGCAGCTTAAATTTCATGAAATGAGTATCTACACAGATAAAGAGCACTGGATTGGTGGTGTATATGTGGACAAGCCCTATCGTGGAAAGCAGTTGGCGTCATGCTTGGTCAAAGAAGCGGAGCGATTAGCCATTAAATTCGGTGTCAAAACGTTATATTTACAAACAGAGCATCCTGAGGGCGGGTTATATCGAAAACTCGGCTGGCAACCGCTCGAAAACGTCAATTACCGAGGCGTTGATGTGGTAGTGATGAGCAAAACAGTAGTTTAGTTAAACAAGCTAGATTATAAGCTCGGGTAAAAGGCTTAATAAAATCCCACAGTTTTATATGTTCCAAACTAGGCCGTTCAACAGCAACTTATTATTTTAAATCCCATTGCTATAACGGGCGTTTACCCAACTCGTATTTGGACAAAAACGAGTTGGGCGCATTCAGCTCAAATCCACCCTTCGGATAACTTTTAGTCGCAAAGCGTACTCAGCCACCGTTTCTATTGGAGGCAGAACCGCGCAGAACTGGACAAAAGCTGTCATCTGTCGTGCCAAACTTACTTTATGCAGAACTTGCTAAAAGGTATGCATGTAACCCGTCAGTTCATGAAGTACGATTATCCTATTCGGTGTTAGAACACATTAATACTTTAGGTTTCATATCATCTTTTTGACTTCTCATGTGACCGCAAAGCATCTATTTTTTCAGTCATCACCTATTTGTAGCAACTAATTGGGAGGGCTACTCATAGAAGTCGAATAACCTATCTATTGAGCACTGTTTTAATACAGATACTGACAAACTGATAAACATATCAAGAGTAACTCTAAGCATTGGCGCTAGAATTAGCGACTTAGCACCGATGTCGGTGTTACTATATGCATATAAAGTAGATAGCTAATGGTATGGAAACAATAAGCCCTATGAAAGAACATTCTCAATCTGAACATAAGATAACTTATACCTCTTCCTCAGCTTCAAAACCACTAGGAACAATTGATGCTCAATCTCCAGAAGCCTTGGATATTGTAAGAAAAATCCATGAGTCGTTACAAGGAGTACCAAGTCAGATTGCACATGATACTCTTGTGGATACTCAAAGTAAGATTGAAGAAGGGTTACATGAGGAAGCAATAGACTTACTGCTACAGAATGCACTCTTTATCACTAAGCTAAAAGATAAGCGAGTTTTGGACGTTATTGAGTCAATCGATAGCACTAATCTGGATAAAGAACTTAGGAAATCGCACTTATCGCTTTGCCTTGGATATGCGTCAGTCATCGGCGAGTTAAACGCAGTCATTAAGTATATTGAACTCTTGGAAACTGAGTTTTCAGAAAATCTAAATGATAGTTACTTGGAAGGCTTTATTTTAGAGAGAGCAAGATACGCTAAAGAAGAGGGCAAGAGGAATCTAGCCGTAATTCGGTATCAAGATTTGATAAAAAGAGAAAATGCCTCACCAAGGAATACAGCAGTTGCTTATCAGGGCTTAGCAGATCTCGCCACCAACGAAGAAGATATCGCCCGATATCATCGATTAAGTGCAGACAAATTTCTTGAAGCAGGACAGAAAAAGGATGCAATTACTAATTTACTGCAACTCTATAAGCTACAAGCTAAAGAGTCACAATCTTCAGCATTAGAAACATTGGAAACTTGTTTAAAATTAGTAGATTCAGGTGACTTGCTTGAGCGTCACGGAAAAGCCTACCTCTTACAGGACAAAGCCACATATTTGCATAAGCTAGGAAATAAACTAGAAGCATTAAAGACTATTGAAGATGCAATTGGTCTAGATGAAGGTGTTTTTGATGCTGAAATCAGTTTACATACTTCGTACTTGATGGCAGCTCAATATGCTTTAGAACTTGGCATTCAAGACAAGGCTAATCGCTACAATCAGCTGGCTGTGGACATTGGTTCAACTATTGGTGATGAGTTATTCAACCTTCAAACTAAAGTTGCTGATTACTACGATGAACATGATCAACTGAGTAAGGAAATTTTAGATGATGTATTGGCGTTTGGTAACTCTGGCTTAATTGGGACGGTCTTACTCAAAGAATCTATCAATCCATCTAATTCAATTACAGATTCAATAGGCTTCTTAGATGCTGCACTGGGACACTTAGAGAAGGACGATAGAGGGGTAGTTGATTTAGTCCATTTTCATTTTGGTCTCATATATCAAGAGCGAGGGTCAACAACTAACGCAGAAGAAAGCTACCTGAAGTCTCTTGATGCCAATCCATATAACTACCCAGCAGCAAACAACCTAGCAGGACTTTATATGGAAAGTGAGCAATGGGAGAAAGCCTGTAAGCTTTTTAGTTCAAGAATCAAGTTGTTGGGTGAATTACCAAATATGTGTTTTGGGTACGGTAAGGCTCTTTACGAACAGCATAAGTATCACGAAGCTTTAGAATACTTTAATAAAGCAAACCCAGATACAGAAGGTCTACAGCAATTAAAGGAAGAGTGCTTTATCAAGATGCCCAAAGGCATGATTGCTACTAGATTCAAACCTGAAGTTGTCGTTCAAATTACCAGTGATAGTATGCTTGCTGCTCTAAACGAGTTCTCAGCTACAGTATCTGCTCAAAATAGGATGCACTTTTGGCAATCTGATAAGAAAGGAGGTCATAAGTGGAACAAGAACCCAGAAGAAATTGGGAAACAGCTTCTTATTACATTTTTATCAGCAAAGTTTGGACAAAGTAACATACAAATAATACAGGAGCACCGTGCTGGAGCTGGCTTTGTTGACTTATACCTTTTACTTGCAGGCGGCCTAAAGGTAGTTGTGGAGCTTAAAATGTGTGGCCCTTCATACTCAAGTTCTTACGCAATATCAGGAGAAGATCAGATAATTCACTATCAAAATAATACGGGTTCTAATTTAGGGTATTTGGTTGTTTTTGACGGCAGGAAAAGAGATTATGCCAAAGGGCTTCAAAAGCTTCAAGTTATTGAAAATAAGACCATTTACTCTATCGCTGTTGATGTTCGAAACTCCGTCAAGTAAAGCCCTTATCTGAGTGAAACACGGCTTAATTCGCGATTAGCTTAATATAACAGAAAATAGCAGACACCCACCATAACATAAATGCAAATTATGGTGGGTGTTAGTGTTAGCCTAGTATTATTCATCTTGCTCACATGAAAATGGGCCAACCACGTCGCTTTTGATGGCAAATTTGGTATCAATTTCTGGATGCCGTGTTTTTATCTCCTCAAGCGCTTGCTCGAAGTTCTCTTTAACCATCACTCTCCAAGGATGCGATGAAAATAAAATATAGTTATCGTAGTCATTCACATGAAAGTGGATATCCCCGATATAGGTGAGGCTATTTTCTGCTATATCAAAAGTGCCAAGGCAGTTTAAGTCGGGATCAACTAATTTGGATCCTTGCATATATAACACCTGGTCAATTTCGTGCGTCCCCACTGGTAGTGGTAGAACAATCAACTTTTCCCGGGTGTCTTTTAGAACGAAGCTGTAGTTGTCTAGCATTTTTTGTGTATTTCGGGTAATGAATTGAGCATTACCAATATCGCCAGAGGTACTAAAACGGGCTAAAGCTAAGCCATGTCCTTCAGGCAAAGGCTTTTTAGCATCATATGCCAATTGCGCGCAACCAGACAGAAAAAGAGAACAAACAACAACCATAGTTTTAAACATATTTACTTCTCACTACATAAAGGTGCGGCATTACAAGCACCTGTCAAATTCTAATTGCAAGCATTAAACCCAAAAAAAGCAAACATTACAACTACAAGAAATACACAAACAATCAAGACTTTAGATTGCAAATAGCAGACACCCACCATAACATAAATACAAATTATGGTGGGTGATGTGTTAGCCCGTACTTCAATAGTGCATCTATCGCGGCGTTTATGTGGTAGTGATGATTAGCTTTAGCTGTATACTGCTCCAAACCAAACTGAAAGCAATTACAGGACCTTCCTTCTAATGGCAGACCAAGCTATTTCACTTTCTAAATATAATCAAGATTGGCCACGGATGTTCCAAGATGAAAAGCTAAGGTTAGCGCCTTTGCTATGCCATTGGATTGAAGGTGGTATTGAGCATGTGGGTAGTACAGCTGTGGTTGGTATGGTTGCTAAGCCTGTGATAGATATTATGGTGGGTGTTAATTCACTCGAAGCGTCAAAAGAAGCCATCCAAGTGCTCACTCAACACGGTTATTGTTATTACCCCTATAAAGCTGACGTAATGCACTGGTTTTGCAAACCAATGCCTGAGTTTAGAACTCATCACTTACATCTTGTTCCCTTCGATAGTGCACTTTGGCAAGAGCGTATTTCTTTTAGGGATAAATTAAGAGCATCATCCGGTTTAAGAGCAGAGTACTGCGCGTTAAAGCAAAGATTAGCGCAACAATACAAAGATGATCGTGAGCAATATACTCAACAAAAATGGCCGTTTATTCAGAAAGTGTTGGCATCATTTTATAGCTGATATTAATCCTGCCTATCGTGGCGACACGAAACGGCGATAACCGGACATTTTATAGTTTTTAACTTAGAGAATACGTGCCCTTTCTGAAAGTATGGTTGATTGGTGGCAATTAAAGTAAGTTAAAGGCCAAGAAAAACCCAAGAGCCTTGGCTCTTGGGTTTTACGTTAAAGCAGCGATTAATTCGTTTTTGTCGCTTTATATTTGATAGTTACATTGTAGTAAGGGAATAGGCCGCGTAGGCGGAAATTCCATCTACCTTCTGCAGGCTCGTCAAATACACAGCTTTCTTCACTCCCCCAAAGGTATGGGCGACAGTCGTACTTGAAGAAGTTTGGCATTTTCTTATGGCGCACATATAGGTCTGCTTCGCCTTGACCCGTGATAGATACTTCTAGTTTATCAAAGCCTGCTGGTAGCTCGATTGAGCGATGTTGCCACCAGAACCAACCTGCAAGGCCTGTAAACTCGCCTTCAATAATCGTCGGCTCTTTAGCAAGGTTAAGGTCGATTACCACTGGGTCATGATCCGATGCGCGATAAGCATGTGCCGCATAAAGACTCGCTTTGTGAGTATCTGATTTGTACTCAGTGTTGTAATCTAGCGCGACGGGTTCATCCGCATTGATATGCCAATCTGTTACCGACTTTACTTTTTCCATCATTGTGTTTGAAGCAAAGGCATGATCTAGGCTACCGATACGTCCTTGATACACATATGAATAATCTAAGCTATTGCCATTAAGCATTTGCTTGATATTGGCATAACCATTCTCTACATAGGTGTTGATTGGATCTTCCTGAGCGTAAGCATTCATGTCACCCAGAATAATCACATCATCTTCCGCAATTCCTGTCGGATTTGTACCAAGCCAAGTTGCTAGGGTATTAACCGCTGTGACTCGAGTTTGGTTCCAACAACCTTGACCATCATTTTGGTCTTGATCTAAGCCTTCAGCTTTTGAACAACTGCCTTTAGAGCGTAAGTGGGCCATTACCACTGTGAAGACTTCGTCGCCGTTTGCCTCTTTGAAAGTTTGAACGACAGGAGGGCGGTTACCATAGTCAAATGGTACGGCTTCGGTAAATGCTGGCGTGCCTACTTCAGCTACTTTATTACTACGATAGATGATACCGGATGTAATTGCATCCCCACCTACTTGATCAACATTTAGGTTTACAAATGCGTAAGTATTAGCAGAATCTGCCGCATTTAAAGCGTTAACGAGATCGGCAATCGCACTAAACTCACCAAAGCCATCATTTTCTACTTCTAGCAGACCAATAATATCGGCATCGAGCGCTGAAATTGCAGCAATCGTTTTTGCTTTTTGGCGTTCAAACTCTTCAAGATTGTCAGCGCCACGTGACGTTGGGAAGCCTGCACCTTGACCGTCACCATTGAAGTAGTTTAATACGTTGAAGCTTGCAATACGTAAATCTCCACGCTCTTCTATCTGAGGTGCTTCTGTACGTAGATTAGTATGAACAAAGTTTGGTGTTGTCGTTGGGTGAATACGGTACTGGCTATAACCATACCCCAATACACCCTCAAGGCCCGTCACAGAATCGCCCAGTCGTAAGGTGTTATAGGCATCTAGCGTGGGTGATGGGTAAGGAATAACGTCAGGGTTTTGTACTGATGAACCATCATCAAGTAAAATTTCTTTGCGCTTGTTCTCAGCTTCTAGCTGGTTAGCTGCATCACCAGGAGTTGCTACTTGAGTGCTTTGGTATAAACGTTCAGTACCTAAGCGTACTTCGCCGTAGCGTGCAAGTCCGTATGTATCGTTAACGACCAACTCATTTGAAATCGAAACCAACATGCCTTCGTAGGCTTCAAGACCATTCTCTGCAGGTAAAGTAACGCTAGTCGCTGAAGCCGTTGCAGAACCGCATAGCTCAATTGCGTCGACGTTAATAAGTTGAGTTTGACCATACTTCTCTTCAACTTTACCACGTAATTTAACCACATCGCCTGTGTTTACTGGTGTTGCAGTATATACGACAAAAATACCTTCGGAAGTATTACTATCAGCATCATAGTCAGTGCTTTCTTCTTGAATGAAGAAGCCGCCAAGCCCTGCATCTGATTGCATGCTTGCAGTGACAACAGCTTGAACTTCAACCGTTTCTCCCGCTAATGGGCTTGCATCGCCAGCGCCCTGAATGGCACTGATCAAGGTGTTATTTTCGCCACAGATAACAGGCTCTGGCTCAGGTACGTCTCCGCCATTAATGTGGATACCTAGGTTGCTAAAATCGTCTTTAGCAAGTGCAAGCCACTGTCCAGCGCCAACAAATGCAGAAGTTGCATCGGTGCGACCGGTTGTTATTGCAGGATCTCTGACAAGCGTTTTATCTTTTGTTCTAATATCGCCATCAATCCATTCACTACCTGGGTCGACACCAACCTGACCAAGGCTATCGACAACTGCACCATTGAGTGTAAGCGTCACGGCATCATCACCATTAAACCAGCTACTCGTGTTTGTTAACTGTGCCTTTGCGATGATCTCTGCTGCGGAGTCAGCATGAGCAATAACATAAGTTGATTTAGCCGCAAGTTCACCACTTAGCTCAATGTTCGTGCGGGCTTCTGTTGCACCATTAAAGAAGAAGTTGACGGAGTAACCTGTTAGACTAACAGCTTCATCACTACCATTGTAGAGCTCAATGGCTTTGTTATAACTGCTACCTTCAACGTATTCAGAGATAATCACTTCTGCTTGTGCATTTAGGCAAGCTAATGCAATAGCTGAAGCTAGAATAGATTTTTTAATCATTTTTTATTTTCCCGTGTATTATAATTATTCGAATTTTTATTCGAATGCAGCATTTTAAGCGCTATTGATGACAATTCAATTAAACTTCACGGTCTATTTACATTGGTTTACACTAAATTGTGCATTGAAGGACAAAAGTCGTTGAATTTTATGCCATATTCAAACGTTAACAGTGAGTAGCTATGTGTATATATCGAGATGCAACGGTTGCGCTATACTCAATTAGGACCGGAGCGAAGTTGTTAGCCACCTTAATTTGAAGGTAAAGGCGGGAGAGAGTGGACATGGCGATAAAAAGTTTAAAACGGTCATGCCTCTTGCTTATTGCCTTGTCGTGCACATCATTTGCAAACGACACCATAGTGGGGGCGCATAATACTTGGCCTCCCTATGTCATTGATAAAGGTTCTGGCTTTACTGTAGATATAGTTCGTGCAGCATTCAAAGCAGAGAATCAAGATTTTGAAATGCTTATAATGCCTTTCAGTCGTGCCATGCGAATGGTCGAGAAAGGGCCTGTAGATATTATCCCCGCATTATGGCGTTCGGACAGCCGCGATGAACGCTTTATTTTCAGCAACGCTTATTACAGTAATCGGCTGGTACTTATTTCACGTACAGAGCGAACCATTCATTTTAAAGAGTTGGACGATCTTAAAGGGCTAAGTGTATGTGCTATTCGGGGGTTTCGTTCTGAAATTGCACTCGCTCAGATCCCACAAATTCGCCTAGAAAAGCTCACCAACCTGACTTCCTGTTTGTCGCTTCTCAATAAAGCGCGGGTAGACGCTGTAGTTAGCGATGAGCTTGCTTTTGTGTATTTACAAACTCAACACGCAGAATTTCACAGTTTCAAAGTACATCAACCGACCATAGCACAATGGCCGCTTCATATTGGGGTCAGTAAATCTCACCCGCATGCAGTAGAGATAATAGCGTTGTTCAACAAGGGCTTGATACAACTAAAGATGAATGGTATTTATCAGGCAACACTTAAAAAGTATCAATTAGATGAGTGAATAACCGAGTCAACCGGCTTCTGTTAGCACTGTGTTTTATCGCAAAAAGAAGGGGTAATGAAGCTGCGCTTCATTACCCCTTATCGTGAG
The DNA here is from genome assembly GCF_005886535.1 of Pseudoalteromonas sp. S2755. GTDB lineage: Bacteria > Pseudomonadota > Gammaproteobacteria > Enterobacterales > Alteromonadaceae > Pseudoalteromonas. The sequence goes on along the minus strand of NZ_PNDS01000040.1, from coordinate 17,284 downwards.
GTTGTTAACTTGTTAGGGTGGTTAACGCGCAGTAGCTTGCCAACGTCGAACTACTGCAAGTGCGAGACAGGCCCAAATCAACCACAATGGCATACTACCGCCATCACTCTTGTTCGTGACGGTATCGGTAGGTGCTTTGTTGACCGTAATATTCACACTACCTTGGACACTCGCCTCACCATCTGTGATTGTGTAGGTAACGGTTTCACTGCCAACAAACCCAGAATTTGACTGATAGGTTAAGCTGTAATCAGCATTAACTGTGACACTACCTTGCTGTGCCGTCGCTTCAGTTACTTGCAGCGTATCGCCATCACTATCACTGTCGTTTGCTAGCACATTAATGGTAATTGGCTTTCCTGAAACAACAGTTGCAACATCAGAAACCGTTATGGGAGCTGTATTGGCAACAACAGTAATTACTACACTCGCTCCTGCGGTTCCACCGTTGCCGTCAGTTATGGCGTAGTTCAGTGTATCAACTCCGACATAGCCTGCGTTTGGTGTGTAATACAGGGTGTTATCTGAATTGATTTGTACTTCGCCAAAACTGGCTGACGCATTTGCTACGGTGAGCATATCTCCATCAGCATCAGTGTCATTCGCTAAAACGTCAATAGTAATATTGGTGTTCCACTTCATACTAATTGAATCATCTAGCGCTACAGGCATCTGGTTATTTGAAAGCAGTACACCTACACCTCCTGGATCCACGATGCTGCCATTGGCTTCACCATCGTCATCGTTGATACCACCATCTTCTATCTGAAGTTGCACACACCAATGACCTTCAGTCAGTCCTGACGACCAATTTTCATCTCCTGGAGGAGGACAAATGCCAGGTTCACCTTCCGCACTAAAGACAAGGTTATTTGCGTCTTCCACAAAGTTCACCCAACTGCCTGATGACGCCTTAAACTTACGGTAAACGGCATCTCTTGGGATAGGTAAGCGCTGTGGCATCACTAATTGATACACTTGACCTGCTTTAGGTAATCCATAAGCGATAAAGTCAAACAGGCCGCCAGTGATTTGCGCATCATCATCGCTGCCCAGTTGTGAGTTACCCTCGTCATCTGTCATGAGTAGGCCACCAGTTTCACCGCTCGCGGTAAACTCGCCCTTACGTAAACAGACCCCAGGATTACCTTCTACTAAAAAGCCATCCTGTGTAACCACTTCTTGAGGCATAACATTACACTCGGTGATCGCATCTTGGAAGTCAGGGATCCCGTCACCGTCGTCATCTGCGTAACCCTCTTGGCTGTCAGGGATGAGATCGCCATCAGTATCTTCCGTATCAGATAATTGCTGCAATGATTGGGTCACTTGGATAAATACACTATCACTATCTTGTGCACTACTTGAGTCTGTCGCTGTGTGTGTCACCTTGTAAGTGCCTGGTTGTAGATCCTGAGGGTTAAAGCTCAGTTGCAAAGTATCTTCCGTATATTGGTCGGAAGTCATGCCTGGTACTTTCCATGTGCTCGCAACAGTATCGCCAACATTTGGATCACTCACCGTTGCAACGACAGATACAGTTCCTTCATCTTGGCTCACGGTTAATCGGTTTTGATCATTCTGTGTCACAACTAGCGAGACCTCAGGCGCAATATTTTGTTCACTCACAGTAATAGTGGTTTCACGTTTTGCACCAAGGTTAACACCGCTATTCAAGCTGACTGTGATCGTTTCATCACCTTCAAACTCCCCATCTGCAACAGTTTGAATTGAAATGTTGCCTTTTGTACCTGAGCTTATCGTTACCGAGCCACTACTCAAGTCATGATCCACTCCAGATGTTGCGCTGCCTGTCACCGTGTAGTTGACTGTGACAGGATACTGAGGAGCGGGGCCATTTAGCAGTACTTGAATATCTATTCTAGCGCCTTCAGCAATGGTTTTATCTTTACTCAACGATACTAGCGGATTCACTCTCAGCAACTGTTGGTCGGTTCCTAAGTTACCGTTTGCATCTGTTGCTTGCCAGTAAACGTTATGCGCTCCCGGTGCAAAAATGGTTTTACCTTCAGTAAGGGTCACAGGTAAAGGCTCGCCACTGCTATTGAGTGCTGTCGCAATACCCAAATTTACCTTGGTAAATAGTCCCGTCGCATTAACTTCTAAATCTGCTGGGGCGGTGACAACAGGAGGCTCGCCATTGGTTGCGCCACTTATTTCTAATAGTGCGTTTGCTTTAGCTCTACCACCTTTCCCATCACGAATGGCGTAGTTCAAAGTAACAGCACCTGCAAAGTTATTTGGAGCGGTGTACTGCAAAGCATTGCCTACGACGCTGGCGCTGCCCAAACTTGCCTTAACGCCTTCAATAATGAGGGTATCTCCATCAACATCCGTATCATTGTCTAACACATTCAGGGTGAATGTATTGTTGGCGCTACCATCAAGCTGGAAGTTATCGTTGTTTGCAATGGGTAAGTCATTTACAGCTGTGATAGTTAATGCAACGGTATAGCTATCACTTTGCAGTTCTCCATCGCTCACTGAATAGGTAAAGCTATCTTCCCCATTGAAATCAGCCTCTGGTTGATATACCCAGCCTGTAGCATTATTGGTTAATGAACCATTTGCTGGCTGACTACCAATTGTCAGCGTTAAGGTATCATCTTCAGCATCTTGTAATGTCGGCTGAATAGTCAATGGAGTATCTTCTTTAACGCTCAGCGAAAGATTTTCACCCGTTGGCGCTGTATTTTCGGCAACTACTTCAAGGTTAAATGCTGGTAAGTTTGCATTGTCAGTGCCATCACTAACGCTAATTTGAATACCACTAGTCGTACCAATATCTGTCTCTGATGGTGTACCAGAGAGTTCACCAGTTGACGTTGAGAATAGTGCCCAGCTTGGCTTATTAATGATCGTAAAGCTTAGCGTATCCTCATCTTCATCTGTTGCTGCTGGTATAAAACTATAGTTTTCTCCCACAGTGACTTTCACCCCGGGTGTACCACTGATAGTTGGCAAGCGATTGATATTGACCACGCTTAGCGTGAAGTTAAGGTTTGCGCTTTCATTACCATCACTGACACTGATTGTGATGTTGTATTGCTCACCACCATCATTAAAGGTAGGAGTACCTGTTAGTGTACCCGTTGTACTACTGAATGTTGACCAGTCAGGTGCATTGGTAATGCTAAAAGTAAGATTATCATTATCCTCATCGGAAGCACTTGGGGTAAAGCTATAAGCTACTCCTTCATTTACCGTAGAAGCAGGTGATCCACTTATTGTGGGAGCTCGATTCACATCGTTTACGGTGATGGAAAATGTCAGGTTTTGAGTTGCACTACCATCACTTACTGTGATGACAATACCGCTGTAAGTACCCGACTGATCGAAGTCGGGAATTCCCGTTAGTGCTCCAGTCGTCGAGCTAAATGATGCCCAACCCGGCTGATTAGTAATGGAGAAACTCAGGTTGTCATTATCAGGGTCGCTTGCCGTTGGTGTGAAATTATAAACACCACCTTCAAGTACCGAAGTGGGCGGTGTACCGCTTATAGATGGTGCCCGATTCACATTTACAACATTAATATTAAAGCTTAGCGTTTGTGTTGCGCTGCCATCGCTGGCCGTTATTACAATACCGCTGTAGTCACCTGCATCAGTAAAACTTGGCGTGCCGCTCAGGGCTCCTGTGCTAGTGCTGAAAGTAGCCCAACTTGGTTTATTGGTAATACTGAAAGTAAGCGTATCTCCATCAGGATCAGAGGCGGTTGGAGTAAAGCTATAACTACTATTTTCATTAACGCTGGTCGCTGGTGTTCCACTAATGCTTGGTGTACGGTTCACGTTGATGACGGTAATGTCAAAATTTAAGGTATCGCTAGCTGTTCCATCACTCACTGTAATAACAATACCATTGTATGCACCTGCATCGGTATAACTAGGTGTTCCCGTCAAGCTACCGGTTGAGGTGCTAAAGGTTGCCCAGCTAGGTTTATTGGTGATGCTAAATGTTAAGGTGTCGTTATCTTCGTCAGTCGCGGTAGGTGTAAAACTATACGCAACATTTTCGTTGACGGTCGCCGCTGGAGTACCACTGATAACCGGTGCTTTATTTAGCTCAACAACAAAGCTAAATGTTTGATTGGTAATGGCGCTAACACCGTCTTCTAAACCATCTTGTAGTGAAAAGACAAAACTGTCACTCGCATTTTGAGAGTCGTCGTGGGTATAAAAAAGATTACCGCTTTCAATATCAGCTTGTGTGAATGTACCATTGCTGCCGAGTGCTTCCCCACTGTCTAAGCTGTCATTACTATTTGCATCTACAAAGAGACTTCCGTGACTTGGCAAGGTGGTTACCGTATACGTTAAACCTGTACCAATATCATCCACATCGCTCGCAGACAGAGCTGAACTCGTGATGTTTACTGTTGTACCACCATTTAAGGTTAAACCCGTATTCGTTGCGACAACAGGGGCGTCATTGACGTTTGTAACCGTAATAGTGAAGCACTGCTCGCTGGTCTCAGTACCATCGGAAACAACTAAACAAATATAGTGATCGCCAACATCGTCATTGCTAGGCGTACCCGTTAAGGTTGTTTCGGCTGGCGATATCTTTCGAATTCGATGGTTACCGGTATCTGCAACATATACGATGCCATTGCTGTCTACTGCAATACCAAAGGGTTGGCTGAAGCGTGCCACACTTGCTAAACCATCGGTGCTTCCTGATGTTCCAGCACTTCCTGCGAAAGTAGTTACTTCGCCTGCAGTTGTGATCTTGCGAATGGTATGCCCCGTTTGCTCGGATACATAAAGGTTATTAGCGCTATCTAGTGCGACATCATACGGTTTATTAAAGCTCGCTTGCGTGCCTGTGCCATTCGCTGAACCCGCTGAACCCGTTCCAGCAAACGTAGTCACAACACCTGCTGAGGTGACTTTACGAATAGCGTGATTATTACGGTCAGCAATGAATAGGTCGTTATTGCTACTACTACCACCATTATAGGGGAAGTTGAATTTTGCCGATGTGCCTGTTGCATCGGTAAACCCAGAAGAGCCTTTGCTGCCAGCAAACGTAGTTACGACACCTGCAGGGGTTATTTTACGAACGATATGAGGGTTCGTCTCTACGACATATAAATTTCCGTTGCTGTCAATCGTGATACCCGTTGGCGCGGCAAAAGTGGCTGCTGTGCCAGTTCCGTCCGTGCTGCCAGGAGAGCCGCTGCCTGCAAAGGTGGTCACGACTCCAGCCGGGGTGATCTTACGGATTTTATTATTTGAAGAATCGGCAACATAAACATTGCCAGAAGCGTCAACCGTTACAGCTTTGGGAAAATTAAATGAAGCAGCACTACCAGTGCCTTCATCAGAGCCTGCGGTTCCTGACCCCGCTAGTGTAGTGACAACGCCCTCAGGTGTAATTTTACGGATCACATGGTTACTGTAATCGGCGACATAGACATTGTTATTACTGTCGGTTGCAACGTCATAAGGTGATTTGAATGAGGCGGCAGTCCCGGTTCCATCGATGTAACCAGAGCTTTGACCTGCAAATGTAGACACCGTTGCTTCTGTGCTTGTGTTCAAGCTTAGCCAACTTGGAAGCGGAGTACTAGCTGAGACAGAAACGGTGACGGCATCTTTGTCAGGGTCGCTGGTTGTGACTGAATATTTGTATACTGAGTCCTCAGTTGAAGCAGTGACCGCAGTGGAAGTAAATGTAGGCTTATCGTTAACAGCCGTGACGTTCACGGTACTGGTCGCGGCATCACCATCAACGGTACCATCATTCGGCGTAACCGTGAGCGTCATTGCCGTTGTGTTGTCTGTTGCAGTGGTAATGTTGAGTTTAGTCGTTACATCGAGGTAGCTATTAAGCGCAGCCGCTGACCCACTTAATGTCATACTTGATGTTCCGCTTCCCGCCACTGTGACGCTACTCACTGTTCCATTGCCGTCGGTGCTTGTGATGGTGCCGCTGTCCAGTGCCAAGGTAACCGTTAAGTTGTCATCTTCGTTATCAGCTAAGACGACTGCAGATAGATCAACTGTTGTTGCGACATCTTCTGTCACCGTAAAGCTTGCTGGTAAGTTACTAATTGTAGGTGCAGTATTGGAAATATTGGCATCTAAATAGGCTGATTCATGCCATGCGACACATATTAAATTCAGTGCGTTGTTACAGGGCACACTGCCTATTAGGGTATACCAACTGCCATTTTGGTTGGCAACACCCTTGACGGTATTCGAAGGTGAGGTTCCGCCCGAACAGTTGTTTGCAGCATTAAATGTCCCTCCTGAATCGGAGAAACTCCAAAAATACTTAACGTTGCCCGAATTTTCAAGCATGTCGGACGCATTGCTATTAAGGGCGCTAAGTGTGCCGTTGACAAAGTCATCCCAATTGGTGTCAGCAAGCTTAGTGCCTCCGCTATTATAAACATTGACACTCGGTAGACTGTAATTCGTGTCAAGGCTGGCGATGTCATCGGATGCGGAGAACGAAATTACTGCACGGGCTCTAACCGGCCCATTACTCACTGCTGTTGAAGCAGAGCTATCAATAATATTATTTAGGCGGTTGTGCTTGCGTAGAAATTTACTTTTGCATAAAGCATCTGCTGTGGTTCTTGCTTCTGCAGCCGTAGTTCCAAAATAACCATTGCCCAGCTCACTAGTTTGATCTGCGTAATCATATACAATGAGCTTATCAGAGGCTGGCAGCTCAGTGCCGTTACTAACGTAGTAGGCTTCGAACACTTCAGGTCTTATTGAGTTACTCGCAGGCAATAATGCAACGACACCGTTGTAGCTGGCAAGGTCACCTCCAGAGAGCGTAATATGGTAAATTGAGCTGTTACCTGAGTCGACGGTGATTTGGGTGATTGATGCGGTTGTTTTACTACCTGTATCAATAGTTGTGTCGTTATTGGTGTCTTTTTCATCGCCTAGAATCGTAAAGTCACTGGCAGTTGGTGCAACGGTATGTGCGTTAACAAACGTGACTTTAAAGACTAATTCATCAGCATTTGTTGTTTCGTCAGTTGGTGTGAGCCTTTCGACTTTTTGCCAATTTTCGAGTGCAAATGCGGATGAGGTTAAGGCGAAAAATATACTGCCAGCTATGCAGCTATTAGAGACAATCTTACGAACACGGCTTAACAGTGAGCGCTGTGTAATCATAATGACCCCTGAGTGGTTCAGTTACTAGGTTGATAACATTTATAGAACTGCTTTGGATGACAACTTTGTGGTTTTTTATACAAAGATGTTATTTGAGTGTAGTTGATGTTTTGAAGCTTGGAATGACTCTTATAAAAAATTCGTAACCTAAAACAGAAACTTAGGGAAATTTTAATTTTTATTTTTGCAATTTTTAAGTTTTTTTAATTTAAAAATAAGAAAAAAAGACGACTTAACGTTAGTTTTTTAGATCTTAATTGTGTGTTTAGGTAATGGTTTAATAAATATTAATTTGTTAATTGCAATTAAATTGTTGTCGCACACGGTGAGCATGACTTCAGTTGCTTGAGACGCTCATTCACTGCTGAAATTTAGATACTACTCGGTGTTTATGCTGTTTCTTATTAAGGTTACTTGTTAGTAAAACCAATGCATACGTATTCAATAGATTGTTTAGCTAGGAATTCTATATTGTTAATCTTGTGTGAATAAGAGGCGCAATAATGAAAAATATAAAACTAAACCAAATTGCAGCGGGAGTGTTGTTAGTATCCAGTTGCGTTACACCTGCACATGCCGTTGACGGCGACCCAACAACATTCGTTCATTTATTCGAGTGGTCTTGGGCTGATGTTGCGACGGAGTGTGAAACGTTTTTGGGGCCAAATGGCTACGCGGCTGTGCAAGTATCACCACCCAATGAGCATATTACAGGGGATCAATGGTGGACTCGTTATCAGCCAGTCAGTTATGAGATTGCGAGTCGTAGTGGTAGTCGAGCCGAATTTGCCGATATGGTCGCGAGGTGTAAATCTGCCGGAGTAGATATCTATGTTGATGCTGTTATAAACCACATGGCCCATGGCAACGGCACCGGAGTTGCAGGTAACACCTTTGGCAACAAACAATACTCTATCTATAGTCCACAAGATTTTCATGAGACCTGCGCAATAAACCCTGAAGACTACGGTAATAATGCATGGCGAGTGCAGCACTGTGAACTCGTAGGACTGCATGATTTAGACACCGATGCGAGCTACGTACAAAATACCCTCGCGGGCTTTTTGAGCGATTTACAGTCTCTGGGCGTGGCGGGGTTTAGGCTGGATGCAAGCAAGCACATGCCTGCAAGTGATATTGGCGATGTGTTGGCCAAGCTGAATCAACCAGCGGTCGTTTTCCAAGAGGTGATTGATCAAGGAGGTGAGGCGGTTTCTGCTTCTGAATATCATCAAAATGGCTTAGTCACCGAGTTTAAGTACAGCATTAAACTGAGCGAGGCATTTAAACAAGGCAAACTGGCTTGGTTAAAAAGCTTTGGCGAAGCTTGGGGCATGATGCCAAGTTATAAAGCCGTAGTATTTACAGACAACCATGACAACCAGCGTGGGCATGGTGGTGCAGGATCTATCGTTACTTTTCATGATGGTAAACTATACGATTTAGCGAATGTATTCATGCTGGCGTCTCCTTATGGTTATCCTAAAGTGATGTCTAGTTATGAATTTAATGGTGACACTGATGCTGGTGGCCCTTCGGTTCCTGTTCATCAGAATGGTAACCTCAATTGTACTAGTCAATTATGGCAGTGTGAGCATCGTCGCCCAATGATTGCAGGTGCAATGCAGTTTAGAAATCATACTAATGGCAATTGGACTGTGGCAAATTGGTGGGACAATGGTAATAACCAAATTGCTTTTTCTCGCGGTAATTTAGGCTTTGTCGCCATTAACCGGGAATCTTCTAGTATGGTTCAAAGCCTGCAAACAGGGCTCCCTGCCGGAACCTACTGTGATGCGCTAAGTGGAGGTATCGGTCAAGAAAACTGCACAGGTAAAAGCATCGAAGTTGATACCAACGGTTACGCACAAATTAATTTAGCAGCTATGGATGCTGTAGCCATTCATCATCAAAGTAAGTTGACAACCCCACCGCAGACTGGTGATTGGCAACGCACATTAGTCTTTATGAAAGCAGAAACTCAATCGGGTCAAGATATGTTCGTCCGAGGTGGTCTTGATCATGCCGCAGCATTGCAGCGAGGGATTGATTGCGGCGCCGATCCTACTCTTTGCTCTTTACCTATCAAGCATTTGAACATGCGAAACATGACAACTACGCCTTGGAAAGTGGCTGATAACAGATTGGATTGGTTAGCGGCTGAAGCTGGGCAGTCTAGTGGTGCCCAAGGGAGTCCGCTGGATTGGACAACCAATATTTGGCCTGCTAGTTGGGGCGCGGAAAAACGTTACGACGGCGATGGTTTTGGTGTCATGTCACTCAATCAATGGGGAGCACATTACTGGTTGCTGGAAGTAGAAATGGACTGTAGCAAAACATTCAACGGTTGGTTTGAAGTAAAAGCATTCGTTAAAAATGGTCAAGGTTGGGAGGGGGATATCAACCAACAAGGCATACCATATACGAGCAATAATCATTTTGCTCAATGCGGAAAATTGAACGTGTTTGAGTTTGGTACAAACTCAGTCTCTATTTTGTCATTATAACAACGATGGACTAGGGCTAACCTAGTCCAGATTTACACTCCTCAGTTCTGTAAAGATTACACTCAATCAAAACATCAACCTTTAATGTTTATATATTTCATGAGGTTATATTATGGTATTGATTCTGCATCGACATCAGTATCTATCTTTATATCAGCAACGTATTGAAGGAGAGAATAATGTTGGAGTCAGACGATATTTCAGTCGCGATCTTAGCCACTGACGGGTTTGAACAAAGTGAGCTGATTAAACCTAAGCAGGCACTTGAAAACGCAGGATTTAATGTTGATATCATTTCTTTAAAAAAGGGCGATATTACTGCTTGGAATGAAGACAATTGGGGTGAGAAAGTCGCCGTTGATTTAACTTTGGACGAAGCCATCCCCAGTAAGTATGCTGGGCTTGTTTTACCTGGCGGATTATTCAACCCCGATAAATTAAGGCAAGAAAAATCTGCGGTTAAATTTATTCAGGCCTTTTCACAGTTTGGTAATAAACGCCCAATCGCGGCGATATGCCATGGCCCTTGGCTGCTAATCGAAGCGCAGCTAGTGGAGGGAAAAACGCTTACCTCTTTCCCAAGTATCAAAACCGATCTTAAAAATGCCGGTGCAGACTGGGTTGACCTTAAGGTTGCGGTTGACGACAACTTGATCACAAGTCGCAATCCAAATGATCTTGACGCTTTTAATAAAGCAATCATCGAGGCTTTGCAGCAAGATACTATCAATTAATCGAAAGAGTGGGTTTGTGCCGTTTCAAGCAGACGCTAATAGGTATAAATAAGGAGAAGATAATGTCAGACATAAAGAAAACCTTCTGGGAAGCGCTAGACAGCAGCCCCAACGTGATGATTGGTTTGAGTGATGACAATAATCACCATGAGCCAATGCGAGCACAGTTGGATAAAGACGCCAACGGCGAGTTTTGGTTTTTTACCAGTAAAACAAATCGTATTGCTAAGTGTGGTAAAGCAACAGCACAATTTTCCAGTAAAGGGCACAATGTATTTGCATGTATTCGCGGACATTTAATTGAAGAAACACGACAAGACGTACTTGATGCCCATTGGTCAAGGCAGACCGAGAGCTGGTTTGAAAAGGGTAAAGGTGACCCCGAGCTTATCATGCTCCGTTTTGAACTGGACGATGCTGAGATTTGGCATGTTAGCCCCGACTTGAGCGGCTTATTGAAACTAGCGGTTGGGAAAAATGTAGAACCAGAAGAAATGGGTGAGCGAGAAACGGTTCGCTTTAGGTAGCTATATCACCCAATATAAAGAAACAAGTAGGGCGCAAAGACGGTACATGTTTTTGCGCCTTAATTGCTGCCATTCACAAAAAATGCTCCTAAATGTATTGTTAGTAGTTTAAATATTTAGGACTTTGGGGAATTCTCTGGACAACGGCTAACACTGTGATAACAATGAATGTATTGATTTAGAAGTAAGCTGTTTCAGCGAATTCAGGAGTTTACATGGCCACCGAGGATACCTTTGATAATTGGCAACACGCCTTATCTGCCAGTTACGAGCAATTAATCAATCAGCTTGTTACTCATACACCCCAACTGCTGGGCGCGGCACTCATGCTGCTTGTCGGTTGGGTAGTGGCTTGGCTATTGAGCAAGCTGACTATTTCGTTATTTAAGCTGTGTAATCGTGCGTTGGTAGGCTTAAGCCAACGAGTGCAAACCGAACAAACGCTTCAGCTAAATCTAAAACATGCTCGATTAATAGGGAAAACCGTGTTTTGGGTCACGATGATGTTTTTTATCGCAGCAGCTACATCCAGCCTTGGTTTAAACTTTTTCAGTGATTGGATCTCCTCGCTACTTAGCTACTTACCAAATCTCCTCGCTGGGATATTTATTATCGTTGGTGGTTATCTGCTTGGCAATTTAGCTAGTGCCATGGCAAGAGCCGGTGCGCAGTCCGTTGGGTTTGCGCGAGTCGAAGTCGCGGGTAACGTAGCCAAGCTCGCGATCTTATTTACTGCAACGGTAATAGGTATTGAGCAACTAGGGATCAATATTCAATTTGTGACCAATATGGTGGTGGTACTGACCGGCGTATTGTGTGCGGGAGTTGCGTTGGCCTTTGGTCTTGGGAGTCGAGAGTTAATTGCAAATACCGTCGCAGCAAAACAAGCGCAGCGTCACTGTCGAATTAACGATCAAATTGAAATTGCAGGGGTGTCAGGCACGCTCACCGAAATCACAGCAACGATGTTGGTGATTGAAACCCAAAAAGGGAGAACCCTAATACCAGCAAGGCAATTTTTAAAGGACTCGGCACATATTACCGCGACACATAGTCATTCAAGTAAGCAGTAGGGAGGCTCTATGTCAGCGTTAAACCTAAAAATTGCGCAACACTTTTTACAAGAAGAACCAGCTGGCGCCGCGCGCTTACTTTCATTGCAAACGCCAGATGTAGCTGCTGAGTTACTAAAAACGTTACCAAATGAAGTTGCTTTAAACGTGCTTAAGGTCATGCAGCCCCGCAGTGCAGCGGAAATTCTGATAACGCAAACGGATGTTGATATTGCTAGGTGGCTTGGCAAAATGAAGTTGGCTGATATTGCTGCTATCTTCAGGCATCTACAGGAAGATGAGCTTGCACGTTTTCTTAATCTCATTTCAGTAAGGCGACAAACACTCTGTAAGATGTTGATTAGCTACCCTGATTATACCGTGGGAGCATGGGTTGAAACGGACGTACTGATTCTTGAAGAAACAATGACGGTTGAGGAGTCGTTGCTGCGCTTAAAAAAACGTGATTATATCGGGTTTACGCTAGTTTATGTGGTAAATCAGCATCGCCATGTGGTGGGTCAGTTATCACTAACTCATTTGCTTCGAAAAGCGCCGCAACAGAAAATTGCAGATTTGATGGATACTCACGTTGTTTCTCTAAGTGGTTATACCGAGTTGCATAGTGCATTGAAATCGCCCGTTTGGGCGCAACAAGATCAGGTTGCGGTTGCTAATCGCAGTGGTGATTTTATTGGGGTATTGCCACATCACAGAGTGAGAAGTGCACTTGTCAGAATGGATGAAACACAAGACAAGCCAAGCGACTCTTTAGATTTGTTAGATGCCTACTCTAGTTCGTTTGCCAGCATGTTAGATACATTGGTGCCAGTTAAGATCAAGGGGAAATAAGCGATGAGCGCAGCAAAAGATACACTAGATTCAGCGGTAGAGCAGCTCAGTGATGAGTTTTTAAGTAAATTTCCGCTCAAAAGTGCACAGCTCCTTGGCACTTTACCTCCAGACGAAGCCGCTGAATTATTACAACAGCAGGCACAACATATCATTTATCGATTATGGAAGTATTTTCCACCGGGAGCCGCTGAACAAATTTTCCAGCAATTCCCTGTGGATTATCAAGCACAATTTATCGCGAGCCTAGATAGCCATATTGCGGTCGGGCTTTTGAACAAACAGTCGCAGGAAGCGCAGCAGGTGCTACTTGCTAAATTAAAGGAGCAGCATTCAACCATAGCGGATGAACTCAGTGAGTTGTTGGTGTTTCCTGAAAATACCGCTGCGAGAATGATGAACAAAAAGGTGCAAGCGTTTTACTCAGATACGACACTGCGTGAAGTGCTCGCGCAGCTGAAGCGATTAGACGGTAAAGTGCCAGATGTCATCTATGTGTTAAACGAACAGCAGGATTTAGTGGGCGAGACTACACTCAATGTTTTAGTGGGAAGCTCCTCAAGTAAAACCTTAATGCAGGTTGCGACGCCGATCCGAGTCACCTTAAATGTAATGGATCATAAAGATCAGGTCGTGGAAGCGTTTGAAGGGCACAAAGTGCGAGCAATTCCGGTACTTGATGCGCAGCAACAGCTAGTTGGGCAGATCCGATTTTTTGACGCCTATCAGTCAACCAAGGAAGATTTGGCGAGTGATATGCAGACCATGGTAGGTGCGAGTAAAGACGAAAAAGCTCTATCAAGTAGTTGGTTTGCAGTAAAGAAACGGCTCCCGTGGTTACAAATTAACTTGTTAACCGCATTTGCAGCTGCAGCCGTCGTGGGGGCCTTTGAGGGATTGATTGCTCAAGTTACCGCTTTAGCTATTTTGCTGCCAGTAGCTGCTGGACAGTCGGGTAACGCAGGGGCTCAAGCTTTGGCGGTAACAATGCGAGGCTTAACACTACGAGAAATTTCGACGCGACACTGGTATCAGGTGATGCTAAAAGAAATGATGGTTGGTCTGCTAAATGGCATAGCAATAGCCGTTACTTGTGGCATTGGCGTATATTTGTGGAGTCAATCACTCGGCCTTGCACTTGTTATTGCGCTTGCGATGATATCGTCTCTTGTCATTGCGGGAAGCTCAGGCGCTATTGTACCAATCGCATTGAAAAAGTTTGGACTCGACCCAGCACAATCTTCATCAATTGTACTTACGACAATTACAGATATAGCGGGTTTTATGTCATTTTTGGGGATTGCGTTGTTGTTGTCTGATATGCTGCCGAAAGGCTAAGAGAGGAGTGGGGGCAATTCGTAGAGCTAGTGCAGGCACTAGCTCTGAGCAATACGTATTAGTTAACTACTACGTTGCTTGCTTGAGGACCTTTCTGGCCTTCTTCAACGGTGAAAGACACTGATTGGCCTTCAGTTAAAGTTTTGAAACCGTCAGAAACGATAGCACGGAAGTGTACGAATACATCTTTACCGCCGTTTTCTTGAGTGATGAAACCAAAACCTTTTTCTTCGTTGAACCACTTAACTGTGCCGTTTACTGTGTTAGACATAATTGAAACCTTTTTCAAAAAATTAATTGTGTGGTGAAAATCACCGATAAAGCGATAGATAAAACTTAGCTAGTAACGCATTGGTATATCTATAAACGACTTTTTTAAAAAAAGAGTATCAAGAAAAAACAGTGCAGCAGTAGTAAGTGCTCTAAGTATCTAAAGCCTGCATATAGTATAGCGTTCTTATGGCGCTGTCCAATGAAGTTTGCAACTTTTTGTTTAAAAAGTGAGCTTCAATGAGTTTTGAGCGGATTTATTGGTGGAACTTTGATTGTGATGAACGTATTTGAAAGATGTGTTTTCTAGTTTTGTGTGTTTAAAAGCTACTGTTGTATAAGACTTCACTTAGCGGTATTTGAGTGAATACCTATTTGCTCGGAAGCGCTAAGATATAACGCTTCCAAACTTTTAACTACTTGTATCTGTTGATCTCGACTCGGATCACCCCATCTTCAGGCGTTGAATTAAAGTAGAAAGGGTGAGCTTGCCAGTGTTCATCGCTCCCAAATATTTTACCAATAGCCGTTGCGGTTTCGATTGGTTCGTCTTTATTGATATATATATCCACTCGACAGGCCGTTTCACGGCAATCAATATTAGTTACGCGCAGCTTGTTTAGGATTTCGTTTTCCATGAAAAAATAATGAATTTGATCGGAAAATTCGAAAGCCCAGGTTTCGTCTACTGATTGCTCGTTAAACCCTTTATCTTTTGAAGGCGTGATTGTTCTTTCGTCACTTTCTTTAGGTGTTTTGATTTCAGTATATTGGTTAGTGCTATTCTCATCTGCAAACTTACCATTAGGCTTTGGCCTGCTGATAGCTACTTCTTCGAGGTGTGGCTTTACATTGTCGGAAGCTTTAATGTTGCTGGAGAGAGCTGCGATACGCTCCTCTAAATTATCTCGCTCAAACTCTAAGTCTGAGATGATCGTATTCAGATAGATAGAGTAAGCAGCTAATAAAAAAGTCCCTATTGCTGTGAGGTATCGCATATTAACTCCTTGTTTATTTTGTAATTATTGTATTTTTAATAGTTTTTTATATCATTCAGTCATGGTAAACGGAACTGAGCTAAGAGTGTTTTAGCTTCAAAACTATCAAATTGCCCTCCAATATGCAGTATGTGTTGGCTTGATTTGTGAAAGATAAAAAGCTCATCAAAACTACGAGTGTTGTTGGTCAGCGATACAGCCAGCCAATCTCCAGTGTTAAATATGCCAATGTCGTTAGGTGATATCAGCTCATGGACTTGATAGGCAATATCGTAATCAATGGTTGGCTTATCTTTGTTTTTCAATGCGATAAAATAAGACGCAAGATCAAGTTCATACTTGCTATGTAGACCACCGGTAATATTCTCAGCCGTTTGTAACTGAAAAATGAGTTCGCCATGCTCCGCTGTAACGGTGAATGAGGGTAACTCTGAATGAAGAATATTGAGATGAGTAACGTTTTGCTTGGGGATACAGAGCTTCACAGTACTAAATTCAAGCCAGTATGGCTCGCCTTGGCATTGTGGTTTAGGCCAGCTTTCTGCATAGCTAGAGGTGGGTAATAGCGCAAAAAGTACAATTGATAATAATAACTTCATTGTTACACTCCAAGAGAAGCTAGCTTCATTGGAGATTTATAATTTAATATCACCTTTTTCGCACACGAAAGCGATTGTTCTTCACTTAATTGACTAATAATACTTTGTGTAAAGTTTTTAGCGATCCAACCTATTGTCGCTTTAGCACCTGTTGGTTTAGGCACCCATTTTAAAGCGGTTGTGCACTGTTGCGTTTCTTCAATCATTTTACCAAATATTTCAGCGACCTTAGGGTTTACTTCACCTGAAAATTTTAGGTCAACGCCTGCACCTTTATAAAAGGCATTAATGGCATCCTTGACTGATTTTTCTTCGTTCATTGATCATCTCCTTTGTGAACCATATACACTCTTAGATGAAAACAGAAGATAGGTGAACTAATACTGAATGAGAGGCTTGAGTTTAACGCGGGAAAAGATGGCAACTAGATACCTAACAACAAAAGCCATTACGGCTTTTGTTGTTGATCTGTTTTATGTATTACTTCATCGCTGTCATCTTCATCATCGTCTTCCTGTTCGGGCCGTTGATTTTCTACAAAAATGGTGGCGAGTAAGATAGTTACAAC
Source organism: Pseudoalteromonas sp. S2755 (assembly GCF_005886535.1). Taxonomy (GTDB): domain Bacteria; phylum Pseudomonadota; class Gammaproteobacteria; order Enterobacterales; family Alteromonadaceae; genus Pseudoalteromonas. The sequence continues at coordinate 675 of NZ_PNDS01000040.1, read as the reverse complement.
ACAAGAAAGTAGAATACTTTTTGCGTAAGGGTAACTTTTGTAAACCCAATTCCAGCTCCAGAAGGGCTTAGCCGTTGCCTCTGAGACGCAAAAGATATAATCCATATTTCTCAGTAAGTGCTCACCTAAAACAAGTAAATCCACCACGATAAAAGCTAAGTAGACACCATATAAAAGGATATCTGCATGAGTGGTGTAAATGTATTGCCATTTCTTTGGTTGAAAACGTTTAACAAATTGAAGCGAAAATCGAACTCGGTATTTGAGAATGTAAAAAACGATAAGGTCTAGAATGAGTACTGATAGATAATTTAGTAAATTTGCCTTGTATACTTCTGTGCCAACTTTAACATAGTTAAATAAGATTTGATAAATGATAAATTCGGCAACGAATGAAGCTACAATCAAAGCAATAATGTGTTTCATATTTTCCTGATATTTCACAAGAAATGTCACCAAAAGTAATACGCTTACAACAACAAGGTGAATGTAGTTTACCAGTTGAAAATGTATAAATGAAAGCAATCCAGCCAGTCCTACGCAAAAGAGTAGAAAGTAATTTGAAACGGCCATCTTCATTCCTGATTCTGTATATTGATAGAGTTGAAAGTTAGTTGGGGGTCATGCTTCTCTGCTCTAGGGTCTTTTATTTGCGCACCTGTACTTCCCCCCACA
>NZ_PNDS01000004.1 GCF_005886535.1 Pseudoalteromonas sp. S2755 | reverse complement strand
TTTAAGGGTGAAATATCATATTAGCTTCGTTAAACATTTCTCATTTAGAACAACTAAATAGCAAAATTTTTGCCTTGCCTACATGGATCTAGATACCTTGGCAATAGCAGGATGCGGTAGCGGTGTTATCGACAAAATTTCCTCACCTCAAAATAGACCACTTAATTAAGCGAATTGGTATAAAAAAAAACCGCGCTATATAGCGCGGCTTTCATCTTAATAAACGTTAACGTATTAGAATTGGTATGCAAACTTCACGTATGCTTGACGACCAAGGATACTGTGCGTTTTATTGTCAATTCCCATAGACTCTGAAGGAGCAAGCGGCGCTTCCTCATTAAACAAGTTAGACGCACCCAGCGTTACTGTTAGCTTTTCTACGCCAATATAACTGACGCTTGTGTCAACGGTCGTCCATGAATCAATCTCATATTTATTGCCATCACTATCGGCAAGGTCTTTATAAGAATCGACATAGTTCACGCTGATATTTGCTAGCCAATCGTTCTTAGCCCAGTCCATGCCTGCGGTCCAACGGAACTGTGGATGCTGGTATTCTCCATTGAGATCTTCTGCAACATTGAATGTGTTACCTTGATCATCACTTTCAAATGACTGCTCTTCAAAATTAAGTGCGTAAGTTAAGTTGTAATTGAACTTAAACTCGCCCATTTCACGTGTAGTTAATGCGTAGGCTAAGTTAACATCGAAACCGTCTGTTTCACGACCACCAATGTTAACAAAAGTGTCGTTAATAGTCAGAATACGACCAAGTGTGCTACCTTGATTAGGTGCACGCACCACCAAATTAGGATCGGTACCACAACAATCAACTAACTTTTGTGCACCTATCTTCTTGATAAGGTCTTCTTGATCATAGTTCCAGTAATCCACACCGATACTAAAGCCATCGGTTGCTTGCCACACAACACCTAAGTTGTAGTTTTCTGACTCTTCTGGTTGTAGATTTTTGTTACCAGACACAATCGCAGTGTACTCATACGGACTACAATCATCATCGGCACCTGTTTGACGACAACGCTCGCGGTCTATCACGCTTGGTGATTCGTCAGTTCTACCTAGATGTAACTGCACAAGAGAAGGTGCTCTAAATGCAGTTCCCCAAGAACCTCGGACTACAACACTGTCAATTGGTGTCCAGCGAAATGCCACTTTCGGATCGGTTGTTGTTCCAAAGTCACTGTAGTCTTCATAACGTAACGCTAGTTGTAGCTCTAAATTATCCAGTACTGGCACACTAAACTCAGCGAATAGCGCAGTATTGTCTCTATCACCATTAGCTTGCGTTGCTTCAGTACCAAAGATTTCGCCTCTGATATATTGGCTATCTGGGTTATCTTCGATTTTCTCGTAGCGATGTTCGAAACCAAACGCTGCAGCAACATAGCCTGCACCCAATTCAAATAGTTCACCTGAAATAGTACCGTCTAATGATTGCATGGTTGATGCACCATAACGTGTAGTCGTGGTCTCAAAAAAAGCCAGACCTGCTTCTGTATTGGTGCTTGGTTCAAATGGATTCCAAAGGCCCTCATCAATCGCTTGCTGCGCTCTTAGCTTATTAGGGAAACCATCAAAACCTTTTTCAACCGCACTTGAACGAATGGCAGAGTATGCCACTTCCCAAGACCAAGCATTCCACTCGCCTCGAGCACCAAGGACTGCGCGGTAGTATTCAGAATCGACATCTTTTTTACGGTTTCCGATATCAACCGTACGACGACGCATTGAAATATCTACACCATGTAAGAAGTGGTCTGGGTCGTTAAACAATGGGTGGTTTGGATTATCACCATCCATAAATAGTTCTGTAAAGCTTGGACTACCTGCACCTTGAATGAAAGTTGTAGAGTGTTGTGCCGAAATTTCTGCAAAACCTTCAATACCATCTGTGATTTCTTGTACGCCGTTATAGTTAAAGCTGATACGCTCTGTCGATGGAATTGCGGTCATGTGTGGCGCGTAGTCGTAGCGACAAATATCACCGATATCTAAAGCAGGATCGCATTTATCATTACCCCATACGTCCGTAAAGATAGTTTGTCTTACCTGAGTGCCATCGTCTTCAACACGAACAACGGGTAATCTCGCCCACTGCTCGTCTGTTAACATGCTTCTCATCACTTCTACACTACCAGGAACACCAGCAGAACTTAATGAGTTATTACCACCACGAAAACGCTGATCAGCAGACGCCGTATAGTCACGATCTGCATAGGTTAAGTGACCACGTTTGAAATAATCGAGTGAGAAATTATGGTGGCCACTTTGTGTTGACGACCCCCAAAGAAGGGTAAAGTTTTGCTCTTCAGCACCACCATCTGCGGTATCTGAGATTTTACCTGCAACTTCAAAACCGTCGATATCATCACGGAGAATGATATTAATAACACCAGCTACCGCATCAGAACCATAAGTTGCGGAGGCGCCATCTTTTAGAATATCTATACGTTTAACCGATGAAACCGGAATGGTATTTAAGTCAACAAATGATGTTTCGATATCTTTTGCAAATGGGCTCACCGCAACGCGGCGGCCATTAATTAATACAAGCGTCGATGATGCTCCTAATCCTCTTAATGCAACACTAGAACCACCATTTGCGGTGTCATCACTGGAGTTGCCTTGCGTACTAAAAGTACCAGTCCCCGATACCGGCAGTTTTTGCAACGCACCAATAAGGTCAGTTGATCCCGTTGAAGCTAGATCAGCGGCTGATAAACTTTGGATTGGTGACGGGCCCTCTAAATCTGTTCTTTTAATGTGAGAACCGGTCACTTCAATACGTTCAACTTGCTTCGCTTCTTCAGCCTTAACTTGTTGATTCATGCCAATTAAAACGGCGATAGAGAGCGCACTGAGTGGTAATTTGTAGGTCATCCTGTTTCCCCTTAAGTTGATAATTACACTGTAGTTTTTTTAATAATCCAGCCATTATTAGCATACCGAAGCAACTTTAACAATGCATTTATTTAACAAAAAGTTTCCAACTTAGGGATGTGACAACAGAAAAGAGCGACGAATAAACACCGTTATTTGCTAGCTTGAATTATTGTTAAAAGAAGGATTAAAGCTGGCAAGAGAGGGTTTTACTTGCAAGAAATGTAAGGATGAAGTAACGTCCAACGAATTTGGTTTAGTCTGAATAGCTTCGACTAAAGTCTATAGACGTTACTTTATATTATGATAAGCTAATTATAGTGCTAGCCAAGGTTGAACTGACTTTATATTCGCAGAATCCGCAAAATGTGTCTTGTCGTTTGACCACGTCTTCGGGACGCTGATTTGACAGACTTGCGACTCACACTTCATTGTAGCGCCGGTGACGGTTTGACTTCTGCCAAAGGTCACAATGACTCCTTGTTGCTCAGGCAGCAAAAATGACAGCAAGTTTTTAATAAAAAAGCCAGAGAGATCAGCCAGTAGCTCTTCAAACTCCTGTTGCATTTTGTAAAGGTCTGCTTTGCTCAGAGAGGTCGTGTTAAATAACTCAGCTTCAATTTGCATTTTTAGCTGGCAGTCCGAGCTTACGCCCTTCGTTTCAATCACTACTTTTGCTTTATCTTTGTCCAATTCTTTGTCAAATGGAAGCAGTAGTTGCGCTTCATCAGTGTACGACAGTGGAAAGCTCGCTTCCTCGGTCACAATATTACCCATCGTGATTTTACACGCTTGCATACTCACTGTATCGACAAGGTAAAAACCCACACGTGCAAACTCAAACTCGCCTTTACTTACCACTTTTAGTCTGTCGTAAAAGCTGTCATATGCAAAGGTAACCGTTTTAGCGGAGGCTATCACACTCCAAAATACCATTATTAAGGCAAGTACAATCTTACTCTTCATCAAAATACGCTCGGTTATGCCTTATCATATCGTTAAGTTCGTTCACGTAGTCTTCACCACGCTCTGAATAACTCAAAAGACCACTTGTTAATACTGTCGCGTCAATCGGCGCTTTTTGAGCTCGCAACTCTGCTCGTACCGAACGCAACTCCCTGTATGCATCATTAGTGTTAATATTTCTAAAGTATGATTTGACCGCAGCTCTTACCGACTGAAACGCTCTAACTTCGTGATCGGCCGCATCTTCTCGCCGCTTAGGTACCATACCGCAACCTTTGGTGTAACACCATTGGCCAAAAAAATTTAATCCAATTCGTGCAAACCGTGACGTACCCCAAGCAGATTCATTCGCGGCCTGCATCAACGCTAGCTCTTTAGGAATAATATCCACTCGGCGCAATGCTCTTTTGAGCGAAGATTCATTAATGGCTTCTCCTTTTAGATCATACTTTGTGAAAATCATCGCGATCTTTTCTATTTGTTTGCGTGTTAGCGTTTCATCAAATTGCACCATCATCAGAGCGATTTCAAGCGTTGCCCGTTGCTCTAAGATCTTTTTGTTTTCGGCTTCTACATGCGGCTTAATAAAGTCGAAAAACGCCGTTTTCTTTTCCTTAATATCACGAATGGCTGAAAAATTAGGTAACTTCACACTATGAAGTGGCTTTTCAGGCACTTTAGGTACAACCTCTGCACCCGCATCCTCTTGCTCTAAAGTGGCATCTTGAGGACTTTTGTCTTGGATAAAAGGATAAATTAACGCCCAAATGGTCACTAGGGCAACAATGAGTTTAATCAGTTTAGCTTGCATACTTCTCCTCGCAGTGGCGTTGTTCTGGAAACGGAGTCTCTTTCCTTAAGTCTCTAAGAACTTTTCTCAAGCCCGCCTAATAACAGTTTTATTCTGTTACTATAGTTTGATAGGGCGTTGATACATTGCGCCAAAATAACAGTATTCAAAAATAGCGGCTGATAATATCAAAAGCCGAAATTAAACGCGAATTTTCGTTCAGTTATAGTACATAGTTTAGACGAATTTAAGATATAAAGAAAAAGGAACAGAGGTATGACGTCTAACGCTTGGCAGCAGCGTCTGCTATCGCAGCAAAAAAACCGCCCTAACGACAATCGCTCAGCATGGCAAATAGATCGTTCTAGGATCATACATGCCGCGGCTTTTAGGCGTTTGCAAGCCAAAACCCAAATTATGGCTATCGGCGTCAACGACTTTTATCGAACTCGCCTAACACACTCTTTGGAAGTATCGCAAATAGGCAGCGGTCTCCTGCGCCATTTAAGAAAACAACACCCTGAATTTGAACACTTTCCTTCGACAAGCCTTATTGAAACTTTATGTCTAGCCCATGACATCGGCCACCCCCCTTTTGGCCATGGTGGAGAAATCGCACTTAATTACCTTATGCGTGACCATGGAGGATTCGAAGGTAATGCCCAAACCTTGCGCATTGTAACTAAATTAGAACCCTATACTAAAGGTTATGGCATGAACTTAACGCGCCGCACCTTATTAGGTTTTATTAAATATCCTGCATTAATCGACACACTTTGGTATCACCAACCAACGCAAACACAAAGTCGAAAATACATATTGTCTAGTGATTGGCTGCCTGCCAAAGGCATTTATCAATGCGACCAATCGGTATTTGATTGGATCCTCTCGCCATTTTCTCAAAGCGACCAAAGAAAGCTGCAGGAAACTGAGGTAAAAGACGCCTTCCGTCGCAAGACTAAGTTTAAATCGTTAGATTGCGCCATTATGGAATATGCAGATGATATCGCCTATGCAGTTCATGATTTAGAAGATGCGATTGCAACCGAGACCCTTAACGAGGCAGCGTGGCATGATTTTGCTCTGCCTGAATTGCAAAAGTTAGGCTCACCTTGGTTAAAGCAAAACTTACAGCGCGTGAGCGAGAGTTTATTTTCAGAAGATGAATCTAACCGTAAAGATACCATAGGTGAACTCGTCAACCTGTTTATTGTGCACTGTAAACTCACCGTTCAAGACTCAGATTTTGACTCCGCCCTACTTCATTTTACCGTTGAGATGGCACCCGAATTTCAAGAAATCCTACAAGTATTAAAAGTGTTCGTATATCGAAGATTAATTCGTGAGCCTAAAATGCAGCAAATTGAATTTAGTGGTCAAAACCTGCTGATCGATTTATTTGAAGTTTTTGCCAGTGATCCCATGCGATTATTGCCATATACAACCCAAACATTGTACCAGCAAGCAACCGATGAAACGCAGCAAATGCGCGTGTTAGCAGACTATCTTGGCGGCATGTCTGATGAATATGCACGAAAAACGCATCGACGCGTATTTACCGGGGAACTGTAACTCCCCTTAAGTTGACAGCTAGGAACTCACTGTTGAGTAACGCTGACAAGAGTCAATGTAAAGGTAAAAGTGCTCCCTTCCAACTAGACAGTAAGTTCCGCATCAATGGCTTCAGCAAAAAACCACTGGTGAATACAACACACACCATTGACTTAAAAGAAAAAACACTATCTCATGTATTATTTAGTAATTTGGCCTATCAGGAGCAAATTTATCGATTAAAAGAGTAAAGCATCAGAAATCATAATTAATTATCAGAAAGCGACTGTAAATAAGGCAACGATAAATGAAGGTTATGATGAACAGCTAGAGTTATTTGAGGGGAACCTTAGGAGGCAGGAAAGAACTATTGATTCTTTGGATCCAGAATCTGAGCTGCCTACTCTGCAAACAATAGCGCATTTATTAGTTAGCAAAAAATGCAGTTGGCGGACATGCGTAAAAATTCTGCTGAAAACAGATCTGAATTATCAATCGAAGAAATTGTCGCGAGGAAGCAAGCTGACGCATTAAAGCGGAAGATCATTAAGGCTGAATCAATCACATCAAGCAACATAACGGATAGGGATTAATCATGAAATATAAACATACACTTATAGCACTCGGTTTACTGTCACTCCAGAGTATGGCCAACGATGTCATTGTTAGATATGAGCAGCCACCTTGGCAAACGAATCAACCTTATATGGACGATGAATATTCTGTCCAGTATGGAAAAGAAAGTGTTAAACGGGATAAATTAATTGATAGTAACTTGTTGAAGTGTAGGAAAAAAGAATATTCCTATACTGAAAGAATGAATTGTATTACTCAAGTCGAGAATGATAATCCACACCCCATGTTGGAAAGAGGAAGTGATGAGTACATACAAACTCATTACATCGATAAGCTCTCATCAGGTACAACAGCAAAGAAACTCAAGAATATATTGAATGAATTAAGTGAAGTTCGCAAAAAAACAAGGCTAGTGACGCAATTTCGTAAGCCAGAAATTGGAGAGTTAACCTTTGAACAAGTTAATAGAGAGATTTGTGAGATAGAGCGCATTATCGGTTTTCTCTCGAGTGGAAAATACTGTGTAAGGTAGAGTCATGGCAACTTTTCTTAGGTTCAGCTTAATTCTGTTTGTATGCTTTTTTCAGCGCGTTATGTTGTTTTGTGCAACGCTGTTTGTGATGTTTGCAGAGATAGTAAATACTGCTATTGAAGCAACAATTGATAGAGTCGGTTTAGAAATCCACCCACTGTCGGGGCTTGCCAAGGACTTGGGCTCTGCAGGCGTGTTGATCGCACTTATCGTTTTTATCTGTATCTGGGGCAGCTGTTTATATCAAAACCTCTACTAGTAATTAATGGCCAATGATGCTTATGTTTGGATGAGAGAAGCCAAACATAAGCTTTAGCGCTAAGCCATTACTTCCTTTTACGTTTGGTTCTTGTTCCTAGAATACGCTTTTTGTCTCTTTGCTTCTTAGACTTACCAGAATTACGGCGAGTGTCTTTAGGCTCTTTACTTAAATCAGGTTCATAGCCAGGCAGCCATTGCGGCGCAAATCGCTCATCTAGGAAAATTTCTATTTCTTCTAGTAGCCACTGTTCATCAATACTCACAAGCGAAATAGCTTGACCGTTTTGTCCAGCACGACCACTACGGCCGATACGGTGCACATAATCTTCAGCAACATAGGGTAACTCAGCATTGAAGACATAGTTTAGCGAGTCAATGTCAATGCCACGAGCTGCTACATCCGTTGCGACCAAGACGCGAATTTCACCTGATTTGAATTGAGATAGCGCTTTGTCACGCGCGCCTTGGGACTTATCACCGTGGATCGCTGCGGTTTTAAGGCCATCCTTGCTCAATTCTGTTGCGTAGCTATCAGCGCTATTTTTTGTGCGAGTAAACACCAGTACCTGATGCCAATTATTTTTGCCAATCAAGTGGGAGATCAGTTCACGTTTACGATCTTCGTCTACCGAATAAAAAGTTTGCGTAACTGTGCTTGCAGTGCTGTTCTGGGATTCAACACCTACTCGCTTAGGGTCGTTCAACCAGGGCTTTACTTGGGATAACACAGCATCATCAACCGTAGCTGAAAATAGCAACGTTTGACGCTGAAGCGGCATAGTGCGCATGATCCGCTTAATTTCCCCCATAAACCCCATATCTAACATGCGATCTGCTTCATCGAAGACCAAGTGTTGAATATTTTTGAGTGTTAATGTGCCTTTAATTAGGTGGTCAAGTAAACGTCCAGGTGTCGCAACCACGATGTCAACGCCCGCTCTTAAGCGTTTTTCTTGCGGACCAATATTTGCACCGCCATATAAGCACACGACATTTAAACAGCTGTTCACCACTAACTTTTCAGTATGCTCAGCAACCTGCTGCGCCAACTCACGCGTTGGGGTAAGTACCAACGCCCTAACCGATTTCTCATTTTGCACGCCGCCTATCAGCATGGAGTGCAAAATCGGCAACATGAAGGCAGCAGTCTTACCGGTTCCAGTTTGGGCACTTGCAATTAAATCAAAACCACTGAGCAGCAGTGGAATACTCTTTTCTTGGATTGGTGTTGGTGACGCAAACCCAAGCTCAGTAATTGCGCTTAGTAGTTCAGGGTGAAGTTGTAACTCGCTAAATGTCATTGTAGATCAGTGTCTATGTACCAAAATTGTGCGGATTATAGCAAAGAATTATCTGAGTACTGTAATCTTCTACTACTGATTTTTATTTAGCCAGAACAACTTCTCAGTTAAGATTAATCACGTTAACGCACAATGCTCAAAAGTGGTAAATAAGGAGATGCTCATGTCACACAAGCAATTGAAACTTTTAGCGGTAAGCCTAGGGTTTCTCGCCCTTGCGCCTTTATGTGGCGTATTCATTGCTGAGCTTATCGTTGCAGTACTGAATTGTCGGGTTTCAGAAAGTGGTCATTCTGATTGTGTTATCGGCGGTATTGATATTGGAATGCTACTTGCCATCTTATATACGGGTGGCTGGTTCGGTATTATCACAGTACCAGTAGGAGGTTTGGCAGCGCTAGTCTGTTACAACAAATATCGTGATTTACAATTGAATAAAAAGCAATAAAAAAGGGGCTAAACGCCCCTTCTCTTCACATCAATTAGGTTAGATTGCTGCGTTTCTAAATTCTTTGACGAATTGCTTAACAGGCATATCGTTACAACGTAAGTTGCGAACCTGTTGGTTATTCAAACGTAGGTGATTTACGCCGTGACGCACTGCGTCTAAGCATAGCTCAGTTGCGGTATCTGTTTTTTCAGCGATTAGCTCAACTTTCTTTTCTTGCTTTTGCGAGCGCTTTGCCGCTTTTGCAAACTCACGGATATCTTCACCATTACAGTGGATGCTTGGTGAGAAGCGAGAAATAAATAGGCCTAGTGATGCAGCTTCTTTACGTGCTGCACTGAAACCTTGCTCTGCTGCAACAGCACATACTTTTGTCGCTGGTGATGCATCAGCTTGAGTGAACTCAACCTGTGAAGCAACAGCCGTTGTTGTAGAAGCCAAAGAAACAAGACCAATGAAAGAGAGAGATTTAAGCATAATATACCCCAATTGAACGATTCGGCGCGGATTATAATTACAATGAAGAATAAGTAAACAGCTAAATCATGCAATTTTGATTATTTAATGATCTATTCACACTAAGCTAAAATCCTCGTTATCCTCGCGCTAAACTTGTGCAAAATTTAACAACTGCCAACATGCGTACCCATTCACTAAAGAAGTTATTTCACCCAAGCGCTGACCCTCTCGTTTTTAAGTGATAAACTTTGTCAAATAACAGCAAGAATCTAAAGAGAGCGCGATGAAAATTGTTTCGTTTAATATAAACGGCCTTAGAGCTAGACTGCATCAATTACAGGCATTGATTGAAAAACACCAACCTGATGTCATTGGGCTGCAAGAAATTAAAGTCCATGACGAAGCTTTTCCGGTCGACGATGTAGAAGCGCTTGGCTACCATGTTTATTTCCATGGGCAAAAGGCGCATTACGGTGTGGCACTACTCTCCAAGAAACCTGCAAAAGCGATACAAAAAGGCTTCGCAACGGATACTGATGAATCACAACGTCGCATGATCAGCGGTACGTTTGAAAGTGATTCAGGTAACGAAGTTACCGTTATGAATGGTTACTTCCCTCAAGGGGATAACATCAACCATGAAACAAAGTTTCCGTATAAAAGACAATTTTATGCAGATCTCATGACCCACTTAAATGATTTTGCCGATCCTCAATCTAACCTTGTGGTCATGGGCGATATTAATATTTCTCCACAGGATGCAGATATTGGTATTGGTGAGCAAAACCGCAAGCGTTGGTTAAAGACTGGTAAGTGTTCGTTCCAACCAGAAGAGCGCGAATGGCTAAAAACACTGCTAGATTGGGGCTTTAAAGATACATTTAGAGTGCTGACACCTGATGCAACCGAAAAATATTCGTGGTTTGACTACCGCTCTAAAGGGTTTGATGATAACCGTGGCCTACGCATTGATGTAGTTCTAGCAACTGCTCCTTTAACTGCGAAGTGTATTGAAAGTGACATAGATTACGAATTGAGAGGAATTGATAAACCCTCAGATCACGCACCTATTTGGGCAACTTTCGACATTTAATCGCCCGCTTTTCCGCCGAGACTGTAAATTCAGTGCTCGGCATATACTAAAATCACCAATTTAAAAACTGGATAGAAACGTGACGTTTATCGCTGCCCTTGGGTTATTTTTACTCAGTTTTCATCGCAAAGAATATCAGCAATTGTTACAAGTGCCTGCCAGACAAACTGGTGTCTTTAGCTGTGCGGTCGTGCTTACATTCCTTTGGCAAATAAAAGCAGGTATCCTACCTGAGTTGAACATTCATATCCTTGGAATAACCGCAGTAACGTTAATTTTGGGCTGGCGGCTAGGCGCACTAAGTGCGACTTTGTCCTGTCTCGTCCACAGTTACTTTAGCGCTTTTACTTTGATAGAGTTCGGTAACTTTTGGTTATTCACTGCACTGCTTCCTGTTTACTTAAGCTATGGACTTTTTGCTCTTTGCTATCATCATTTACCGCGGCACTTTTTCGTTTATATTTTTGTTTGTGCATTTATTTTCGCAGGTACGGTGGGCTGTTTAAAGATACTCCTAAGCGCATTCTATTATTATGCAGTCGATGCCTATACTTGGTATCAGTTGGCGGACAATTATCTCCATTTTGCGGTGATAATGTGGTTCCCGGAAGCCATGTTGAATGGTATGGCCATCACCTTGCTCATTACATATCGCCCACACTGGGTAAAAACTTTTTTTGATAGGGAATACTTAGACAAATGATCTCCCACTACCGCTGTCCACTGTGTAAACTGCCTTTATATCAGGGCGGTGCCAGCTACAGTTGCAATAATAATCATCAATTTGATATTGCCAAAGAAGGCTATGTCAACTTGCTACCCGTGCAAAATAAAAAATCAAAACAACCGGGCGACAACCAGGAAATGGTTGCTGCGCGTCGGGCATTCTTCGAAACCGATCACTATCACTTTCTACGTGATAGACTTGCACAAATCGTCTCTGAAAAAGCGCCGGCTACCCTACTGGATTTAGGATGTGGTGAAGGATTTTATACCCGTGAAATCGCAAACCGCTGCGAGAATGCTAAAGTCTATGGAGTCGATATCGCAAAACCTGCTGTCCGCTATGCTGCTAAACGCTATCCTCAAGTAGAGTTTAGCGTAGCCTCTATCAAAGACGCCCCTTTTGAAAATGAATTTGCAGATGTGATTGTGAGTATTTTTGCGCCAGTGTTTGCCGAGGAACTCGCCCGTCTATGCAAACCATCAGGCAGTTTGTATGTCGTCTCACCTGGTGAGCACCATCTATTCGAACTCAAGTCGCTGATTTATGACAATGTAAAGCTCCACAAGGCACCTGAAACTCCACAAGGCTTTGAATTGGTTGAACGAACTAAATTACAACAAACACATAGCATGGAGTTTGAGTGTGTTGAGCACTTAATCATGATGACGCCGTTTGCATGGAAATTTAAGCAACAACACATGGACAGATTACAAAAGATGGATCATATCGAAATCACGCTCTCGTTTTTAATAAACGAATATCAGCGCATGTAACCCAACACCAGATCACCAATTATGAGCAAATCGCTGCCTACTTGCTTGGTAGGCAGGAAAACAGGTCCTACAGATTTTCTTGCGTAAACGCTTTGTCCATCTTATCGAACATATCTTTTAGCAATCGCGCTAAATCTCTGTATCTAGGCTTTCTTGAAGCCAGGGGCGAATCATAGCCATTAGCAACCATCTTTTGATGCAGCTCTGTGTACCAAGAATACAAAGCCGGATTCAACGGCGTTTCAGCTCTTTTACCAAGCCATAATAATCCTTGGACAGGAAGCGATAAAAAGAACAAAGCAATCGCAATGGCTTGAGGAAGATATTGGAAACCCAATTGGCTGGTCTGCAAAAACAGGGTAAGCACCGCCAGCATAGGCATTGTATTTAAAGCAAGTTCTGTCGCCTTGATCACCCTAAATTCAGGGAACAACGGTGCTAACTCCTTGCGCATAGGCCACTCTTTCGAGTATTGACGTCCAAGTTGCACTTGCGAAATAAGACTTTTTTGCATCATAACTCCTAGGTGCTAACTTTTATATAAAAAATGAGGTAAAATCGACGTCTTTACTGTCAACTATACCTTAGTCTAAATGCGTAGCTTATATGCGCTATAGCTTTAAGCTTAATACGCAATAACTGTTATTGTCAAAACGGAAAGTCATTATGTCATCTCAGCATGTTTTGGTTCTTAATTGTGGAAGCTCCAGTCTTAAGTTTGCAATCATCGATAACGCAACGGGAGAGGAGATTTTATCAGGTCTGGCTGAACGCCTAGCTGAACAATCACCACAAATTAAATATAAGTTCCAAGGCAACAAGGAAATCGTGCCCCTAAATAGTGGTGATGCGCACCAGATTGCGATCACAACCCTTGTAAAACTCATCAAAGACCTTGCGTTGGATGCAAGTCTTGTCGCTGTAGGCCACCGCGTGGTACACGGCGGTGAACGCTTTACACACTCTGTCATTATCGATGACTCCGTTATCAATGCTATCCAAGAAACGGCGAGTCTGGCGCCTTTACATAATCCAGCTAACCTACTTGGGATCCGCGCAGCCCAAGCCGCATTTGCACATCTACCGCAAATCGCAGTCTTTGATACGGCTTTCCATCAAAGTATGGATCAAACAGCGTACCTTTATGCCCTACCTTATTCACTATACCGTGAACATGGTGTTAGACGTTATGGTTTCCACGGCACCAGCCATGCTTATGTATCGGCGCAGGCCATCGAGATTTTAGGCTTAAAAGATAAGCCATCTCGTATTATCACTGCACACCTGGGCAATGGTTGTTCCGTTACCGCAATTAAAGACGGTAAATCGGTAGACACCAGCATGGGCTTAACACCATTAGAGGGTCTAGTGATGGGCACCCGAAGTGGTGATATTGATCCGGGCCTGTTCTCGTTTTTAGTTAACCACCTGAACTATTCAACACAACAAATTGACACCTTGTTGAATAAACAAAGTGGCCTTTTAGGTATTAGTGAGCTTTCTAACGATTGCCGTACTATTGAAGAAGCAGCGCAGGAAAATCACTCTCAAGCTACACTGGCGCTTGATATTTTCTGTTATCGTTTAGCCAAACAAATTGCTAGCTTCTTGGTCCCGCTAAACGGTTTAGATGCACTTGTATTTACAGGTGGAATTGGCGAAAACTCTGACGTTATCCGTGAAAAAGTAGTGAACCAGCTTAACTTCCTTGGCATGCATATCAATAAAGAGCGTAACCTCAACGCGCGCTTTGGTAACCAAGGTGTGATCACTGATAAGTCTCACTCTCCTGTCGCTATGGTCATCCCAACCAATGAAGAATGGGTGATTGCCAACGATGCAGCCACGCTTGCTAAAGGAGTGTAATGATGGGTCGTCGTATCATGCTTATTCCTATTTCAACGGGCGTTGGTTTGACGTCGGTGTCTGTAGGAATAGTCCGAGCACTGGAACAAAAAGCGGTAAAAGTAAACTTCTTTAAGCCGATCGCTCAACCTCGTAAAGATGAAGTCGGCCCCGAGAAGTCAACACTCATCGTTCAGCAAGGTTCAACCATTGCCCCACCCACGCCGTTTGAGCTTAGCTACGCTGAGCAAATGATAGGTGATGGTAAAGGCGATGACCTGTTAGAAGAAATAGTGGAGCGCTTTGAAGGCACAGTACAAGACGATGAAGTTGCCATTATAGAAGGAATGGTTCCCACCCGTCGTCAACCTTACGCTGGCCGTGTAAACCGCGAGATTGCGCAAACGTTAGGTGCAGATATCGTGTTTGTCTTAACGCCGGGTAATGACTCTATCGACGAGCTTGAAGACCGCTTAGAGATAGCTGCAGGCAATTATGGCGGTGTAAACCACCCTCGCGTATTGGGCTGTATTTTCAATAAAGTGAATGCACCGCTGGATGAAGATGGCAGAGCGCGCGCCGATCTGGTTGATCAATACAAACCAGAAGAGCTTGAAAACGAAATGAATCGTTTAGCATCGCTGCCTATTTTCAGAAAACACCCATTTCAACTTTTAGGTGCCATACCATGGGACTTTGACTTAGTTGCGCCGCGAGTTATCGACTTAAGCAATTATTTAAAAGCCGAAATCATCAATGCGGGTGATATGGAGCACCGTCGTCTGCGCCGTGTTACTTTCTGCGCAAGAACGGTATCGAACATTCTTAACCACTTTACGCCAGGTGCCCTATTGGTTACTCCTGGCGATCGTTCGGATATCTTAGTTGCTGCGTGTTTATCAGCTATGAATGGCACCAAGATTGGCGCTATCTTGTTAACTGGTGGATTCAAACCAGAAGAGAAGATCATGACCTTATGTGAGCAAGCGATGGATACCGGTCTGCCTATTCTCGCTACTGAGGCTGATACTTGGCGCACTTCTTTGCTATTACATAATTTCAATATGGAAGTGCCAAGTGATGACGAGCAGCGCATCGAGCGCGTAAAACAGCACAACGCTCGCCATATCGATAGCGAGTGGCTGGAAAGTTTGGCAAAAGGGGTCGGTAAAACCCGAAAACTCTCCCCTCCTGCGTTTCGTTATCTGCTGACTGATTTAGCTAGACGTGCGAGCAAAACCATTGTGCTGCCTGAGGGTAATGAGCCTAGAACGATTAAGGCGGCGGCTATCTGTGGTGCGCGAAATATCGCTAAAACCATTCTACTTGGAGATAGAGAAGAGATTGAACGTATCGCCCAGCAACAAGGTGTTGAGCTTAATGAAAATGTGACTATCTTATCTCCAGAAGAAGAGCTGCAAAAGTACATTGCGCCTATGGTTGAGCTACGTAAAAACAAAGGCCTAACCGAGGTTGTTGCAGCAGAGCAACTGCAAGATAACGTCGTGCTCGGCACCATGATGTTAGCCGAAGGCCAAGTTGATGGCTTAGTATCTGGTGCGGTAAATACCACCGCCAATACTATTCGCCCACCACTGCAGTTAATCAAAACGGCACCAGGCGCGTCGTTGGTAAGCTCAGTATTTTTCATGTTGCTACCGGATCAAGTGTTAGTATACGGCGACTGTGCAATTAACCCTGATCCAACGGCAGAACAGTTAGCAGATATCGCAATTCAATCTGCAGATTCCGCTGCAGCATTCGGCATTGAGCCTCGCGTTGCCATGATCAGCTACAGCACAGGAACATCTGGACAAGGTGCAGATGTAGAGAAAGTGCGTGAAGCCACCGAGATCGCACAAAAGAAACGCCCTGATCTCGATATTGACGGGCCGCTGCAATATGATGCCGCCATTATGGAAAATGTCGCACGTAAAAAAGCGCCAAACAGCAAAGTCGCTGGTAAAGCAACGGTATTTGTCTTCCCAGATCTAAATACGGGTAACACCACATACAAAGCAGTGCAGCGAAGTGCTGAACTTGTCAGCATCGGGCCTATGTTACAAGGTATGCGTAAGCCGGTTAATGACCTAAGCCGCGGGGCTTTGGTTGATGACATTGTATACACCATAGCCTTAACTGCTATTCAGGCAACACAAATCGAAGAATAGTCTTCACACTAAGGGCTCAATGCGTGAGCCCTTTTCTTTATCACCTCACTAATCCTTTCTTTTGCCTAGAATTCGGGTGAACCCTCTGGTCTTTAAATTGACTTCGCTATACTATGAATTATACCAATTGGTATTTTTTCAAAGACAAGGGTTGGTAATGTCAAAGCAAACGCTGCAATTGCTCAAACAAGAATTTACGATACATAGCTTGGATTGCGATGACGCTGTTCCACAAGCAGTGTTAAACAGTAAAATCTTTTTTATTGCCAAAACTGAGGATGAACTCTCTATCGTTTGCACGTCAGATATCGCAGTCAGTAGCCTCGCGGCTGAAAACCATTGGAGAGCATTAGAAGTCGTGGGCCCGCTGGGGTTTTCGCTTACGGGAATTATGGCCAATATTTCTGGTGTGCTAGCAAAGTCAAACGTCTCTATTTTTACGTTATCAACGTACGATACCGATTACATCCTGGTAAAAGAAAGCCAAATCCAGCAAGCGATGCTAGCACTAAAAAAAGATGGATATTTATTACTTTGATTGAACTCTCATCACCTATCCAATATCGGCCGATATCCCAAATCGCAAACCCTATTGCCCATATTCCAAGTCCCTTTTCTGGTAAAGTCTTACCGCTAAGTGCGCACCCAAACGCGGCGATTGCGTCAGGAATGTTAGGGATTGGTGTTTGTGTACAAATGCGCGTACCTTTGCTGCTATCTCCTTGTAACGGAAAACTAATCCAGATCAGAAAAAATAACTGCGAATACATTTTACACGCCAATAACGGCTTAAAAATGTTGCTGAGCTTAGAAGTCGGCAATGAGTTTGCCAAACCCGAATATCTCAAAGCAAACAGCTTTGGCAAAACCACGATAAAGCTTGGAGAGCCGCTATGCTTTTTTGATATTCCACTCAGTGAAGCAAAAACCATGGCCGCTATTGTGCTACTCAATGCACAAAAGCTTGGTGCGTGTTATTATCCTTTAAAACAAGTATCTGCGGCCAAAGAGCCGATAATCACAATTGCAAGGGCGTGTGCTTTATGACAATCACCATGTATGGGATCAGCAACTGCGATACCATTAAAAAAGCCAAAAAATATCTTCAAGACAACAATATCGAATTCACTTTTCACGACTACCGCAAAGATGGATTAGACGAAGTTCTACTCACTACTTTTATTGACCAACTTGGCTGGGAAAACGTGTTAAACAAACGCGGGACTACATACCGAGCGCTTAGCGAAGAGCAAAAACAAAATCTCGATGCGCAGTCAGCGAAACAACACCTTTTGGCGGCACCAGCCATGATAAAACGCCCTATTTTGCAGTACCAAGGTCAATATCACTTGGGTTTTAAAGCTGCGCAGTATGATGAGATTTTTGCCTAATGAGCGAAGTAGTTAAGCTCGCTCAAGCTCTGATCCAAAGGGCTTCTGTTACACCTGATGATGCTGGTTGCCAACAATTAATGAATGAACGCTTGGCAAAGCTTGGCTTTACCATCGAAGAACACTTCTTTGTTGATACCCTCAACACATGGGCACGAAAAGGCGACAGCGGACCACATTTTTGCTTTGCTGGACACACTGATGTAGTACCGGTTGGCGACGAGAGTCAATGGCAACACCCGCCATTTGCTGCAGTGATTGAAAATGACATGTTGCATGGCCGTGGAGCTGCTGACATGAAAGGCTCACTTGCAGCTATGATCGTGGCAACAGAAAGGTTCATCGAAAAGCACCCCAACTACAAAGGGTCACTATCTTTTTTGATAACCTCTGATGAGGAAGGCCCTTTCGTGAACGGCACAACTCGAGTTGTAGATTTATTAGAAGCCCGAAACGAAAAAATTGATATGTGCTTGGTCGGCGAACCTTCATCACGCCATGAGCTTGGCGACGTAGTAAAAAATGGACGTCGCGGTTCACTCACAGGACACCTAAAAGTGATTGGAAAACAAGGTCACGTAGCTTACCCTCACCTTGCTAAAAACCCCATTCACTTGTCTGCGGCGGCGATTGCTGAACTCAGTCAGACCGAGTGGGATCAAGGGAATGCATTTTTCCCCGCAACAAGCTTCCAAGTGTCCAATATCAATGGCGGAACAGGGGCTGGCAACGTGATACCAGGTTCCCTGCAAGTACAGTTTAACTTCCGTTTTAGCACCGAAGTTACAGCCGATGAGCTCAAACAGCGCGTTATTGCTATTCTAGACAAGCATCAACTTGATTATGAGCTTAATTGGGTACTGAATGGCTTACCATTTTTAACTGAACCAGGTCCGTTGCTCGATGTGACGATTGCAGCCATCAAAGAAGTGACGGGAAGGCAAACCACACCGGAAACTTCAGGTGGCACGTCGGATGGCCGATTTATTGCCCAAACGGGATGTAAAGTAATTGAGCTTGGTCCAATTAATGCCACAATCCATCAAGTCGATGAATGCGTGAGCTGCAAAGACCTAGATCAATTAGCCTTAATCTATGAAAAGATCTTGGAGAAGTTACTTGCCTAGCAACTATGTGCTTACAAGCGCTGAATGCAGCGCTTGTGGCGTTAATGAATCACATTTGGTTTTTTACCATGGTCGTCATGTGCATAGCGCAATCGTTTCCGATCTCAGTGCCCTCTCCAAAGCTGCAAAAAAGGCAGGTTTTGAGTTTTACATGGCGTCCGCATATCGAGGATTTGAAAGACAAAAAGCGATTTGGAATAGCAAGTTTGCGATGCACCGTCCTGTTTTTGATATCTCTAACCAAGAGGTAGAACTGAGTAATCTCTCAGACATCGACAAAGTAAAAGCAATTATGTTGTTCTCCGCCCTACCTAGTGCTAGCCGCCACCATTTGGGTACTGATCTGGATGTGTTCGCCAAAAACCTTGTACCGACAGGGCAATCACTACAACTAGAACCATGGGAATACCAGCAAGATGGACATCAGCACGAATTTTCGCTGTGGCTTGATGCGCATTTAGCAACTTTTGGTTTCTACCGGCCTTATGATTGTTATCGGGGGGGAGTTGCTGCGGAGCCTTGGCATATTAGCCACCAGCTAACGGCATCAAAACTTGCCACGCTGCAGTCCGTTGATGCGATTGGTGCCGTGCTGAAACGCAGTGATATCAAAGGTAAAGACGCAATATTGGCGAATCTCAGCGCACTACATCAGCAATTTATCACCAATGTAGCGCAGCCATAACGACTGTTCCGAGCTTAAGTTACTTAGACTAGAAACGAAAGGTTATTTGTTTTTGTCGTGGATAGCATCAAGTCTTGCCAGTAGACTTGAGGTATCAAAACGGTTGCCGCCAAGCGCTTGAACATCCGCATAATATTGGTCCACTAAAGCTGTAAGCGCCAAATTAGCACCGTTACTTCTTGACTCGTCTAGTGCAATGCCTAAATCTTTTCTCATCCAATCGACTGCAAAACCAAAGTCATATTCGCCTGATAACATGGTTTTATAACGATTTTCCATTTGCCAAGAGCCAGCAGCCCCCTTAGCAATCGTTTCAATCACTTTTTCACCATCAAGACCCGCTTTTTTAGCAAAGTGCAAGCCTTCTGCGAGCCCCTGTACCACACCTGCGATACAAATCTGATTGACCATTTTACACAGCTGCCCTGCACCCACTTCTCCAATTAATTGGCTAAAGCGAGCAAACGCGGCCATGATTGGCTGCGCTTTTGCAAACGTACTTTCATCTCCTCCAACCATTACCGTCAACACGCCATTTTCTGCACCAGCCTGACCTCCTGATACAGGAGCATCTAGGAATTCAACTTGTAATTTTTTCGCTGCTTGCGCTATTTCACGGGCAACCTTTGCAGATGTTGTAGTATGATCAATTATCACCGCTCCCGGTTTCACTCCCGCTAATACACCACTTTCGCCATATACGACTGAGCGTAAATCATCATCGTTACCAACACACATAAACACAAAATCACAGTCAGTCGCTGCGTCTTTAGGTGTAACTGCAAAGTTGCCAGCATACTCCGCGGCCCATTTTTCGGCTTTGCTGGTAGTACGATTGTATACCGTGACTTGGTAACCCGCCTTTTGCAAATGCCCAGCCATTGGATACCCCATGACGCCTAATCCTATAAATGCGACTTTCACTGACATATTTCTGTCCTATTTCGTTGTTATCTTAATAAGAATGGAGTTTTTATACCCGAGCACCTCTGTCATAGCAAATGAAAAAACCGCTTTGATACCGAATAACATGAATAAATCACACGGAGCCTGAAAGGATGGAGAATATTTATCGTTTTAGTGCACAACTTATTGATGGCCAAGTTTTGCCATTACAGTCTCTGGCGGGAAGACCGTTATTGATCGTTAACATTGCGAGTAAATGTAGCTTTGCGCCACAACTTTCTGCATTTGAAAAACTATACAACAAATACAAACCTTTTGGATTTGAGGTATTGGCCTTTCCTTGTAATCAGTTTGGTCGCAACGAACCACTTGAAGATGAAATGCTTAAAGAATTTTACAATACGCATTTCAATTTAAGCTTTAAGATCTGTACTAAAACACAAGTCAACGGACCTGATGCACATCCATTGTTTAGCTACTTAAAATCTCATACCCGTGGTATCGCCCAAAACCGCGCAATTAAATGGAATTTTACCAAGTTTCTAATAAACTCAGAAGGCATGCTAGTATCAAGATATGCCCCAAGAACAAAACCAGAAACGCTTAAGTCAGTGATAGAGAGCCACATTAATCATGAGAATCGCCCTATTCAGTTCGCAAAACTATGAAGTGCCATTTTTTGAACAAGCCGTAAATTCCTACTCTGAACTTGAAATAAGTTTTATTAGTGAGTCACTCAGTGAAAATACGGTTTCACTGTGTCGGCACTATGACGCGGTTTGTGTATTTGTAAACGATACTGTAAATGCGCAAGTGATTGATAAACTGGCTGACTATGGCGTTAAAACCATCGCCCTACGCTGCGCAGGTTTCAATAACGTTGATATTCAACAAGCAAAACAGCGTGACATAAAGGTTGTCCGTGTTCCAGCCTACAGCCCAGAAGCGGTTGCAGAACATTGTATCGCGTTGATGCTAACGCTCAGCCGCAAGACACATAAGGCCTACAATCGAGTTCGAGAAGATAACTTTGATCTCAACGGTTTACTTGGTTTTAATATTTATAATAAAACGGTCGGTATCATCGGCTGTGGCAAAATTGGCCAAGCCTTAGTCAGTATCTTGAACGGCTTTGGCGCCAATGTGTTGGTTTATGACCCAAACATTGGAGAAGGCCCCTACACTTTGGTCTCTCTAGATATCTTACTAGCACAATCGGATATTATTAGTTTGCACTGTCCGCTTAATGAATATACTCATCATATTATTGATGATGCTGCGTTTGCCAAAATGAAAGCGGGTGTAATGCTTATTAACACCAGTAGAGGCGCCCTGTTAGATAGCAAAGCCTGTATCGCCGCGCTCAAGTCTAAACGACTCGGTTACCTCGGCTTAGACGTGTATGAGCAAGAGTCAGAGCTATTTTTTAAAAACCACAGTGAAGAAATAATTCAAGACGATGTTTTCTCGCGTTTGGTTAGCTTTCCCAATGTACTAGTTACAGGGCATCAAGGCTTCTTTACCAAAGAAGCACTAAAACAAATTGCAACAATAACCTGTGAAAACCTCGACGCAGCAAGGTTGGAAAAGCCGTTGTTAAACCAAGTAGTCTGATTTCAGAACCAAAAAAAAGAGCATATCAATTATGATGTGCTCTTTTGGTTACTTCAAAGTCGGGGGAAGTAATTTGATTTATGCTTTACTCTTCAATTCAGCTGTAACCTGAGCTAAACCTACTTCTGAAATTCTCATCGTGATCTCTTTTTGCTTAGCACTCAATAAAGAAATACCTTCAGCAACCATGTCATACACTTTCCAGTCTCCATCTTTGCTTTGACGAAACTTAAAATGCATGTCTATATCTGGTTTTGATTGCTCTCTTATTACCACCTTAACCGTCGCAAAATCAGCACCATCAGAAACCGGTAACTCTTCAAACAATACGTCTTGGCCTTTGTACTGTAAAAGTGCATTAGCGTAGGTAGATACAAGATAGTTATCAACCGCACTAATAAACTCGATGGCTTCGTCTCTTTTTAGCCCTTTAATATGTTTGCCAAGCAATTTAAAAGATACGAACTTCACATCGATGTGTGGCATCAAGCGACTACGTACTATGCCCTTCATCTGAGTTTCAGTTGCCTTGCCATCTTGATTAACCGTTTTTATATCAGCAAATAACTTATCGCCAACTTGGTTAATTAATTCATAAGGTGTGTCATTCGCAAACGCGGCACCTGAGAAGATGAGAAAACTGAAAATAACAAGTAACTTTTTCATTGTTTAATCCTTATTAAACCGATGGCACTAGTCTATCCAATTTGACGAGTGCAAATAAACATATCAATTCGCACCAAATTGATGCCTCCCTGACATCAATTGACGCAATGTAAAATTTCGCCTTGCGATAACAATGACTCTCTATGAAGCCGGAAAGAAATGACGTGTTCCCTTCATGTCGAGGCCTGCCGGGAAGTATACGGTGTTCAAACGATGAAAAATGTCAGAAATTGTATCAATTTATTTGGACGCTGAGCCTAGCGAATGCAGCCAAGCTCAGTATTGTTGCGTAAAGGGGATAAATCATTTTTGCTCGTGGGGACTACAGTTTCATATCTGCCGCAAAAAACGTGATGTTATCGTCGCTTTCTAGCTTTTTCAGCGTTTCAATTAACGCATCATGCTGCGGTGAAATTGATTCAAGTTGCTGCAAAGTAATTTCGTTTTTTTCAAGCTTTTCAGCCAGGGTATTGCCAATAAATGCCATTCTCTGCTGCGCACAAACACTGTTGGAAAGCCAACTGCCACACAAAGAAACGATGCCTATATTTGGCGCTTTCTTCATTAAGACGTGTTGTTCAATAGCAGGTAATCCCGCTAAGCAACTTACTCGACCACAAAATATCAAATGTGAAATCAATTGTTGGGTATGTGTACCTGTTAAATCTAGTGCGCCTTGCACCTCTGCTGCACCAAAATGAAGCTGCAGGGCATCGGCTAGGCCGGCAAAATCAGACTGGGTATACACGAGATCCGCACCTAGCTTTTCAAGCAGCTTTTTATATTTGGACTCGGAACATGCCGCCACCCCAAGCCCCACCTGTTTGGCAAACTGTATTGCCATTTGGCCTACTGGATGATGAGCAGATTCGATTAAAACTGTATCACCTGCATTTAGTTGAAGCTTAAATAGCGCTATTAATGCGCACATAGCCGGTGCGATTGCCGCTGAGGCGAGCTTACCATCAACATTTTCTGGCAGTACAGTAAGTGCGTGACTTGGCACCAAGGTAAATTCACTCATCGTGCCTTGCTCTCGAATGTCACCATGCCAAAAAACCCGTGTACCAGGCTCTGGAAATCCCGTTTTACATGCTTTTTCCACAACACCCACAGCATCCACACCAAACACTCTATTCGGTGTTTCTTCACAGGGGCAATTGGCCACTTTGGTATCGATAAAGCTTAAACCAACGTATTCAACTTTGACCAAAACTTGATCATCGGTTGCCTCAGGTAAGTTAATTTCTCCCTGCTCGAAGGTAAGTCCATTTGTGTGATTGAATCGGACTGCTTTCATCATATGCCTTTGCGTTATGTTAAAAATAAAGTAGTGAGACTAAATTCATTAAACCATTGTTAGCATTTTGCCACAACTTTATTAGTGTAAATATGCCCCTCGCAATTCCAATTGTTTAGTGTCACAATGGCATCAGTCTTATTGAACTTTCTCGCCTTATGGATATTAGCAGCAGATTATTAATCTTTTTAGATGTCGTGGAACGAGGTTCCTTTGCCAGTGCGGCGCAACTGAGAAATATCGATCGCTCTGTTATTTCTAAGCAGATGACCAAGCTGGAAGAAGAACTCGGTGTAAGATTAATGAATCGTACAACTCGTTCTTTCTCGCTCACCTCTGCAGGTTCCGAAATGGTAAAAAAAGCAGAAGAGCTAAGGCTACTACTAAACGATACTCAACGCATCGCACAGAATTACCATACCGAGCCTAAAGGTTTGCTTAAAATTGCCAGCTCTACTGTGGTGGGTCGACGCTATGTGCAACCTGTTATCAATGACTTTCAAAAACGTTTTCCTCATGTTGAGGTTGAGCTTAGGCTTGAAGACAGACTCGTAGACTTAGTGGGTGAAGGCTTTGATTTGGCTTTTCGTGTCGGCGAGCCGAAAGATTCATCGCTTATCGCCCGCAGAATTGCACGCAATCGATTGCTCATATTAGCAAGCCCGACGTTCTTAAAAACTCATGGCACGCCAAACTCGCTTGAGGAGCTCAGCGAATTACCTGCCGCGACCTACGCCAGTGATGCGTTAAGGTTTACCAGTATCACCTATCAAGACGAGCAAGGCATCGAGCAGCAAATGCCTGTGAAGAGTATCTTCAGAACCAACGACGGAGATACATTGATGGAAAGTGTGCTATCCGGTACTTGTTATATTGTTGCACCAGCCTTTTTAGTCGGTAAAGAAATTACTGAAGGCAAATTACAACCGATTTTGACTAATACAAAACTGGTCGATTTTGCTGCGATGTATGCGCTCTATCCTCATCGTGATTTACCAGTCAGGACTAGGCTGTTTCTTGATGCATTCCGTGCATATATCGGTGAAGAAACCCCAATATGGGAAACTGAAATCCCAGGGTTTGAACAAATGTACGGCTTTATCCCACCTAAACCCATGTTAACTTTCTAGTCGAGGCAATTTATCCGTATATCTTGGTATTAAGCTTTTTGGCGAGGGGGTTATAGACCTCAACCGTCTAACCTTTTCATCGCGCCTCTCACCATGTTCTGGGAATTAATCCACTTTACGCATTCGCTTAGCGAGAGCGGTTCACATATCTGAAAACCCTGAATATAAGGACAGTCTAAACTATATAAATACTGCAAGCAGGCATCACTTTCAACACCCTCGGCAACAATACTGCAGTTCAATTTACGCGCTAAAAACATACTGGTTTCTACTATGGCTTGATCTTTTTCACTTTCATGACTTAGCCTGACAAACGAGCCGTCTATTTTTATCTGCGAAATTGGTAACTCTTTTAGAATAGAAAATGAAGAAAAACCGGTCCCAAAATCATCAATACTCACTGCAAATCCCATATCTATCAATGTTTCAATTAAGCTTCTCGCTTTTTCCACCTCTTCCATCACGGTGCTTTCTGTAAGCTCAAATACTATATGGGTTGGGTCTACTCGATGAGTATCTAATAGCATGGCAAGAGTATTAATTAGATTCTGTTCAGCAAAGTCTTGGCAGGAAAGATTAATGTGCACAACTAACTTGTTATCTATTTCGGTCAAAATGGCGAGATCTTGGAATACACGATTGATCACAAATGCACTCACTTGCCTGATCAAATTATTGCGCTCCGCTAACTCGATAAACTGATCTGGCATTATCATTGAGCCATCAGGCTGAGGCCACCTTATTAGTGCTTCTACTCCATGAATATCACCGCTTTGAGAACACACTATCGGTTGATAATAGAGCGTCAGTTCACCTCGAGCGAGCGCAACTTTGAGGTTAGCCAAAAGTTGAAATTCGGCCTCAATTCCCTCATGAAGCTCTTCATCAAAAATAACAATGCTCTGACGGCTATGTTTGGCCGAATACATGGCAATATCAGCTTGCTTCAAAAGGTCAAACACATCAAGTTGGCGTGATTTAGTCCATAAGCTTGCTCCTGCACTATATGTCACGTCCAGCTGCAACTCTTCAATTTCTATACCTGACTTTAATTCGCTGAGCAGTGCATTATTTTGAGAGTAAATACAATTTACGTCTGTCACGTCCATCAGGATGATAAATTCATCGCCGCCCATGCGATATAACTTGCTACGAGGAAGCAGTGCTGCGCGCATTTTATGGGCAAGTTCCACCAGCAATTTATCACCAAAGAAGTGCCCTTTTGCATCATTGATCTGTTTAAAATTATTCAAATCAACCAAGATTACACTAAAGTCAAGCTGCTGATGTTTACGTTCATTAATGGCATCTATGCAGCGCTGACGATTCTCCAAATCCGTTAAAAAATCATGTTCAGCGTTATATTTGGCCTGCGTTGCAATTTCATTTAATTCTTGCAGGCTAGTTAGACTTAGGCAATTCACCACAAAAACAAAAATGGAGCCAAGAAACAGGATTAAACTTAAGCCTTGCTCAATAAAACTAGCGCTATTGTGATCGTACAGGAAGTAGGCAAAGCTCAAGTATCCGAGTTCAAACAGAGCCATAAGAATTAACAACACTCGCCACCCGACCGATGAGGTTAATCGACATATTTTAAAGGCCGGAGAAAAAGCTAATCCCATGATAAAGCTGCCAGCTAATACTAATATAAGTGCAATCAAAGGAATCGTCGTGCATGGAATACAATGGTTAGAGTATAGATTATAAATCTGCCCTTGCTCGGGACAGGCTAAATTATTCAACAATTGGCGGGGAATATAGTAGCGGGCTTGGCAGCCCGCTCATAGGCCGGTTGGCCTTGATTAACAGTTTTTTAGAATTCGGTAAAGTTGATCTTTTAACCACAGCCTCTTTTTCTTCAGTGATTCAAGATACTCATCACTTGAGTGCTCTACACCGTCTTCAATTCGAATAACTTCATTGTCTACTTCATGGTAATCTTTAAAAAGTTTTGAGAAATGTCCATCAGACAGTTTTAATTCATGAATTCTGTCTTTAAACTCCGGCAGTTCTTTAGCTAGGCTGTGGCGTTCAATATTCATCATTTTATTCCCATAATTAGCTAGGTAATCTGAGTTTAGGTACAAACCTCAGACTAAGGCTGAAAATGCATTTGAGTTTTGGGTAGACCCAATCAATGCGCCGTTAGTGACAGTGATTTCGAATACATTTTTTGAAGTTACTGTCTGATTGGGTCTGTATCCATAGTACGCTGCTACCTTCCTTGAATATTGATCTAACGCAAATCACATTCAGTTATAAACAATCAAATTTTTGTCGTTTCTTTATACTGTTCGAAAGACAAAATCGAGGACCTTTGACCACATTCTTAGGGTTTCTCGCAAAGTCGCTAGCCGCCTAGATGCAATTGTTGTAAAATGTCGGCGTTTCTAAGCAAATCTATCTAGCAACTTTTGAGGAAAACCTGTGAGCGAACAAAAACAGTCTCTTAGTTATAAAGACGCTGGCGTTGACATCGATGCGGGCAACGCATTGGTCGAAAGAATTAAAGGCGTAGTGAAAAAAACTCGTCGCCCAGAAGTAATGGGTGGCATTGGTGGTTTTGGTGCACTATGCGAACTTCCAACTGGATATAAAGAGCCTGTTTTGGTTGCTGGCACTGACGGTGTTGGTACTAAGCTACGCTTAGCTATCGATTTGAAAAAGCACGACACAGTAGGTATTGACCTAGTTGCTATGTGTGTTAACGATCTTATTGTCCAAGGCGCTGAACCCCTATTTTTCTTGGACTACTATGCTACAGGCAAATTAGACGTTGATGTTGCGGCGGACGTAGTATCTGGTATTGGTAAAGGCTGTGAACTATCTGGTTGTGCGCTTATCGGTGGTGAAACGGCTGAAATGCCAGGCATGTACGAAGGCGATGACTACGATATGGCAGGCTTTTGTACTGGCGTGGTAGAAAAATCTAAAATCATTGATGGAACTAAAGTTGCGGCTGGCGATCAGCTGATTGCATTGGGTTCAAGCGGTCCGCACTCAAACGGCTACTCTCTAATCCGTAAAGTACTAGAAGTATCTGGCGCAGATACTAACGCAGAGTTCGAAGGCAAAACGCTAGGCGAGCACCTGCTAGAGCCAACGCGTATCTACGTGAAGCAAATCTTAGCGCTATTAAAAGAAGTTGATGTTCACGCACTTTCTCACATCACTGGCGGTGGCTTCTGGGAAAACATCCCTCGCGTGCTACCTGAATCTGCAAAAGCAGTGATCAAAGGTGATAGCTGGCAATGGCCTGCAATCTTCAACTGGTTACAAGAGAACGGCAACATTGCAACTCACGAGATGTACCGCACATTCAACTGTGGTGTTGGCATGATCTTAGTTGTTCCTGCTGACAAGCTTGAGCAAAGCCTTGAAATCCTAAAAGCACAAGGCGAAAATGCTTGGCACATCGGTGAAATTCAAGATGCTCAGGTTGGTGAAGAGCAAGTTGAGATCTTAGGTGGTGCCGAGTAATGGCACCCACTCGCCTTGTTGTTCTGATTTCTGGTAGTGGTTCAAATTTGCAAGCAATCATTGATGCTTGCAAAGCTGGCTATATTCAAGGTGAAATTGTAGCCGTTATTAGTAATAAAGCGGACGCATACGGCCTAACCAGAGCGCAAGAGGCTGGTATAGCAACATCCGTTTTAGATCATAAGCAATACGCTTCTCGTGAAGAGTATGATGTTGCGCTTGGTCAACTAATTGATAGCTTTACACCAGATTTGGTTGTATTAGCTGGATTTATGCGTATTCTAACTCCAAACTTGGTGCAAAAATTTAGAGGAAAAATGTTGAACATTCATCCTTCTTTGTTGCCTAAGTATCAAGGGCTGAACACCCACCAAAGAGCAATCGATGCAAATGATGCAGAACATGGTGCTAGCGTTCACTTTGTCACAGAGGAGTTAGATGGTGGTCCTGTGGTCTGTCAGGCCAAGGTCGCTATTCTTCCAGATGATACGGCAGAGTCACTGGCGCAACGTGTGCATAAGCAAGAACACATTCTTTATCCTTTGGTGGTCAAATGGTTCAGCGAACAAAGACTAACAATGGAAGCAGACTATGCTGTTTTTGATAACAAAATCTTACCAGTTCAAGGTGCGCCGTACCCAGAAAAATAAAAAATGGAGCGCTGTGCTAATTGGTATTAGCGCTCTACTTTCCACTTCGACATTCGCAAACTCACTCACTGAATATCACGCCGAATACCAAGTTTCACGCAAAGGTAAGGTTCATGGTAGTGCCACGCGAGACCTCACAAAAATAGCGGATGCAACATACGCTGTACGTTACAAAAGCGATATCGAATGGATGATTTTTTCAGACGTAAGAACTGAAGAATCATTGTTTAAAGTCGCTGAACATACCGTCAGCCCACTACATTACAGTATGACCCGTGAAGGGACTGGCCCAGATAAAAGCTACAAAATTAAGTTTGATCACCAAAACCAAGCAATTACCTCCAGTGAAGAAAAGTATCCTCTGAAAGTGAAATGGCTTGAGAATCAGCAAGATTTAATTAGTTATCAAGTACAGCTGCGAGAAGATTTAAAGGCGGGAAAGACCAAGTTTAGCTACCCAATCATAGACAAAAAAGGCGACCAGCGAAGCTATGATTTTGAGGTGGCCGGCGAGGAAATGATCACTCTGCCTTTTGGCAACGTCAAAACCATCAAAGTTAAACGCATTTATGATGATAGCGATCGTCAAGCCATTGCTTGGTTTGCACCGAGTTATGATCATATGCTAGTTAAAATGTACAAAGGTAAAGATGGTATGGAGCAGTTTCAGATAGAGCTTAAAACCTATCAGCCCAAATCAGAGAGTTGATAGCAACATCGTTAATTCATCAAGGCGGCTCAACTAAGCCGCCTTTGCTTACAAAAACTCAGAACTACACCTTCTCACCTAATTTGAATAAAGCAAACTCACCGGGCTCAAGCTTTTGCCACTGTTCATCGTTAGTAAGCGGCCGAGTTGCGATCACTGTAACGACATCATCTGGTGTGGTTTCCTTTTGAAAATCCACCACCATATCCGCATCGATTAATGTGGCCTTACCAAATGGAGCTCTACGGGTTATCCAATGTAAGTTATTGGTACAATACGCCAACACATAAATGCCATCGGTGATCAACATATTGAACACGCCTTTATCTCTCAATGTGTGCGCTAGCTTTGCGATGTACCTAAAAACTGAGATCATGTTTGACGGACGACTTGGGTATTTTTCTCGTACTTTGTCCAAAATCCAACAAAAGGCTAGCTCGCTGTCAGTGTTTCCAACGGGTCGGTAAAAGTCAGTTTTTAGGTCTTTATAGTCCGAAAGCTGACCATTGTGAGCGTAAGTGATCTCCCTGCCCCATAATTCTCGCGTAAATGGATGGGTATTTTCAAGACAAGTCCGCCCCCTATTTCCCTGCCGAATATGGCTTATTACGGACACACTTTTTATCGGATACGCTTTGACCAGTTTAGCAATTTCTGACTGACAGCTCGGCTCCGGATCTTTAAAGGTTCTACATCCTTTCCCTTCGTAAAAGGTGATACCCCAGCCATCTTTATGAGGGCCCGTATTGCCACCGCGCTCCAATAACCCTGAAAAGCTAAAACAAATATCTGTCGGTACGTTCGCCGACATCCCCAAAAGCTCGCACATAAATCACTTAAACCCTAAATATCATAAAGTTATGATTAAAATACAAATCACAAGTATCAAAAGGTCACACGCTTGGTCACACTTATGACTAGTAGCTCGATTATCTTAGATAGTCATACTACTGAATTATTGGCGGTAAGTTTATCATGTATCTCTGTGTCTTTACTTTTTAAATTCAACTACCTTGAGAGCGGTATTAATACGATTATTTTGAAGGTGACTTTGCAGGAGCACAAAGTCTTTATCGCCAGACTTACATAGAATGACTATGCTACGCAGGCTCTGCCTTGTATAAATACCAATCAAACTGCTGCAAAAACAAACTTGAAAGATCAACAGGCCCTAATTGCAGCTTCCACTTTTTTCACGGACACTTGGTTGCTACCAGAAGCAATTATCAAGACCGCTTTTTCTGTATTGCTATCTTTAAATATCAGAGACTTGGCGATTTGAGACTCAGTGCAACCAATCGCATTTGCAGCATCTTTCGCAGTACGAGTAGAGTCTGCAAGCTCTGTAACGGTGAAGTTATGCCCACGACTGGCTAGGAACTCTTGAACACGTATTGATGAGGGTTTTAACGGCTGTGACATTCAATTGCTCTTCAATGCTGCGATAGCTAAAACCAATCTAACAGCTACTGAGCAAATTTTAAACATCCAGTATGTTTTATGCTATTTGTGTTATGAAGTAACCCTATCGCGGGATAGCATTGAAAAATATCCGAGTATCCCATTAATTGGAACTCGGATTATAGCTACATATAAAGACTAAGGATTTTTACGTAAAGTAAAGTCTATATTGTTACCACATGCCATTGGTATGCGAGGCTAGCGCCAGCCAATGAGCATGCTAATAAAAAGTTTATTACCTCTTTTGAGCTAAGTGAACGAGACTCACGAGAAAAATGCTTAGCATGTAATCTCATACCTAGTGGTTGCAACTCTTTTTCATGTTTTGGCAATGCAATTAATCCAGCAAATAGCATGACTAAACAAAGCATATAACTACCTTGCACGACAAAGAATAGAGTAAGTGAAAACGCGGTGATAGAAAAAATCCAAGAAATGAATTTAAACATAGCAGCTCCGTTTGCTATCAGTGTTACCAGTTCGATTTTACAATCATCAAGCTGGCTAGTTTCTAATTTTAATACAGAGTTTAGAGCTATTAGTTTAAAAGCACAAGCAGACTAAAGTATTAGCCCCTATTTTCGAATAATGCTTTCATAAACTCATAAAATGCCTCTGCCTTGCGTGTCTTTAGCGAGTGCTGTGGCCTGACAAACCAAATAGGTGCGTCGTCACTTTCGAGACAACCTGGAATTATAGGCACTAACTCACCCCGTTTTAGGTTATCTCTGATGGCGATGTGAGATTTAACTGCAATGCCATGCCCAGCCAAGGCGGCAGAAGTCATGTTGTCTGAGTTTGAAATCGTAAAACGAGTTTTTGCGTTAAAGTGTACAGTTCTACCGTTTGGCTCTTTTAACTTAAATTCTCGTTGCCATGGTAAGCATACAAAAAAGTGATTTTGTAATTCATTGATATTGTCAGGCATGCCATAGCGAGTAATATAGCTCGGCGCTGCACATAATATCCGGTGGTTATCGCATAGCTTTCTCGCCAACAACCCCGAATCAGCCAGCTGCCCAACACGTATCGCTACATCTTGAGCACCTTCAACTATGTTTACAAACTGGTCATTGATCAGGAAATCGAGTGCTAACTGTGGGTGCGCTTGTTCAAATTGACTAAGATTTGGCATCACAAATTGTGAAAACACCCAAGGCGGCATAGTGACACGAAGTAACCCACTTACTGCAGAGCCCCTTGCACCTATTTCATGCTCAGCATCATAAAGCGCCTCTAATATATGCTCCACCCTCTCTCTAAAAGTACTTCCGGCTGGGGACAAAGTTAGCGTACGACTATCTCTAAACAGCAAAGTCGTGCCTAAATGTTGCTCTAACTTATTAAGGCGATGACTAACCGTCGCAGGTGAGAGTCTCAACTGCTTTGCAGCATTAACTACTCCTTGGTGCTTAATAATAGCTAAGAATGTTTCGAGTTCAGCGATTGAATACATGTCGATTTAGTTTTTTCGAATCTTGCTTTCGAATATGCGCGCTTTGTTTAAATTTATCAAATAAATATACTGCTTCTCATCGCAACTAAATTGGAATTATCAATGAAACGCACCTTAATTAGTCTATTCGTTATGTTAGGAGGCCTAATGCCGAATATTAGCCAAGCCAACTCAAAGGTTGAACGCCCGGAAGTTATTTTCTTCGATGTCAATGAAACCTTACTTGATTTAGAGTCAATGAATAAACCAGTTAGCCAAGTTTTGGGGGGTGATGAGTCCCTATTACCCCTTTGGTTTTCCACTATGCTACATCACTCGTTAGTGACTACAGTAAGTGGTGATTATCAAGATTTTGGCAAGATAGGCGTTGCCGCGCTACAGATGGTTGCAAAAAACAAAGGCCTAACGATAACTGACGCACAAGCTAAGCAAGCAATTGTGCCCGCCCTGCTCTCTTTGCCCCCGCATCAAGATGTCATTCCAGCGCTAAAACGGCTCAAACAAGCAGGCTTTAAACTCGTGAGTTTAACCAATTCATCGAATGCAGGAGTTAAAGCGCAGTTTGAAAATGCCGGTCTAATCACCTATTTTGATCAACGCTTGAGTATTGAAGACATTAAAGTGTATAAGCCCGACCTTAGAGCCTATGAGTGGGCGTTACAGCAACTAAATATTCGCCCAGACCAAGCGCTAATGGTGGCGGCTC
Source organism: Pseudoalteromonas sp. S2755 (assembly GCF_005886535.1). GTDB lineage: Bacteria > Pseudomonadota > Gammaproteobacteria > Enterobacterales > Alteromonadaceae > Pseudoalteromonas. Next base: position 26,090 of record NZ_PNDS01000004.1, on the reverse strand, counting down.
ACGGCTGGGATGTTGCCGGCGCTAAAGCCGCGGGCATGCAAACTGCGTTTATTGCAAGACCACAAAAGCAACTTTATCCACTGGCAAAGGCACCAGATTACGTGCTGACTGACTTAACAAGTTTGGCTGATGAACTCACCACTTCTGAAAACGAGTAGTATTAGAAAATATCCGTAGGCAACCTGACACTAGCAGATAAAAATGGTAAAGGCATATCGGGACTTGAACTAAATCGGCTATGTGAGCCTTCTTGCACCACCAGCGTGTCTGGTAAAAGGCTCAAACGTAGGATAGTGTTTGCGAATAAACAACTTAGTCTTATGACTGATTAATTGAGTACTGCCAACATTGTCAGTACTCAATTAATAAAATAACTTAAGGTTATTAGAAAAACCCTAAAGGACTGGTGCTATAGCTCACCAAGAGGTTCTTGGTTTGTTGGTAATGATCCAGCGCCTTTTTGTGAGTTTCTCTGCCAATGCCTGATTTTTTATAACCACCAAATGCCGCGTGCGCAGGATACATATGATAACAGTTAGTCCAGACGCGACCCGCTTCGATTTGGCGACCAAATTGATATGCGCGATTCATATCTCTAGTCCACACCCCAGCACCTAAACCAAACTCAGAGCTATTCGCCAATTCCAACGCCTCCGCTTCATCTTTAAAAGTACATAAAGAGATCACCGGACCAAATATTTCCTCTTGGAATACCCGCATTTGGTTATGCCCTTTTAACAGCGTCGGCTGAATATAAAAGCCTTTATGATAACCCTCGCCAAGCTCTGCGACTTCGCCACCGATTAACACTTCAGCCCCTTCCTTCTTGCCAATATCAATATAGCTAAGGATTTTATCAAATTGAGCTTGTGAGGCTTGTGCACCAACCATGGTCTCTGTATCAAGCGGATTGCCGCGTTTAATCGCCTTGGTGCGTTCGATGACTTTGGCTATAAAGTCATCGTATATATCTTCTTGCACGAGCAATCGCGATGGACAAGTACATACTTCTCCTTGGTTAAAGTAGGCCAGCACCGCGCCTTCAATACACTTGCTTAGGTAATCATCGTCAGCTTGCATCACATCACTAAAGTAGATATTAGGCGACTTACCCCCTAGCTCCACCGTTGAGGGAATGATATTTTCAGCGGCACATTTTAGGATGTGAGAACCCACAGGAGTCGAGCCTGTAAACGCAATTTTTGCGATACGTGTACTCGTAGCAAGCGCTTCGCCTGCCTCTCTACCGAAGCCGTTTACGACATTAACCACGCCATTTGGTAATAAATCAGCGATAAGTTCCATCAACAACAAAATAGATGCAGGCGTTTGCTCCGCAGGTTTTAGCACTACGCAGTTTCCAGCTGCGAGAGCGGGTGCCAGTTTCCAAGCGGCCATAAGTAATGGGAAGTTCCATGGGATGATCTGCCCCACAACGCCCAGAGGCTCATGAAAATGATAGGCCACGGTTGACTCGTCAATTTCACCAATGGCTCCTTCTTGAGCACGAATGCAACCTGCAAAATAGCGGAAATGATCAGCAGCAAGGGGAACATCCGCGGCTAGCGTTTCACGTACAGCTTTACCATTATCCCATGTTTCGGCTACCGCTAGGTATTCAAGGTTTGCTTCCATTCGGTCTGCGATTTTGAGTAATATATTACTTCGCTCAGTGACCGAAGTTTTACCCCACTCAGCCTTTGCGGCATGGGCGGCGTCAAGTGCCAGTTCAACGTCTGCATTATTTGAGCGCGGGATCTGACAAAACACTTCGCCATTAACAGGACTAATATTGTCGAAGTACTGGCCGTTAACGGGTGGCGTCCATTCACCGCCAATAAAGTTTTGATATTGAGACTTAAAGCTGACGACTGCACCTTCAGTATTTGGGTTTGCGTATATCATTTTTACCTCTGCAACTTGTGTTATTTATTTGGGCTTCATTCGTCCCAGTTTTGTTTTTACTAATATTTGACATTAGCCAAATTCACCTTTAAAAACTTAACTTAGGGTCTCGGAATGTATACGCACAGTCCAAAAGTAACCGAGGAGGAGTGCATTGTTTGCAGATCTCTAAACATCGCAGTCGTGTCGAACGCTTAGTTGAAAACAAGATAAGTTTTGCCGCCAATCACGTAGAGCTGAGCGTCTATGACACTTACGAAAGTACCAATAGAGTCAAACTCGCCTCTAATGAAGTGTTGTTTTGTGCAATGATCACGGGCAAAAAAGTGATGCACGTAGACAGTTGTGACTATCATCAGCCCTTTTTACCTCATCAAAGCTTCGTATTGGCACCAGAACAAACCGTATTTATAGACTTTCCCGACGCCAGCTTATCCGCTCCCACCACCTGTTTAGCAATTGAGATCAGTCGAGAGAAAATTAATACCGTGAGTGAGAAGTTAGCACTTTCGCTTCCTAGTGATTTTAATTATCAAAAGCAGCTGGTTCACACCGAGCATAACTGGCAAACCCAGCACTGCTTGGGGCGATTGCTCCATCTGTTCAGTGAGAATGAGGCTGAGCGGGGGTACTTTATCGATTTGGCAATGGACGAACTAATTGCAAGACTACTACAGCAACAAAGCCGAGATCTGCTGTTAGGCGCAGTAAAACAAACACCAGATCAAAACGGTTTGTATCAAGCGATGCATTATTTGGAGACGCATTTAGACGAGCCATTAGATGTAGAAAAGCTCTGTAAAATTAGCTGCATGAGTAGAAGCCGCTTTTTCAATCAATTTAAAAAGTCATTTGCGACGACGCCACAGCAGTGGCTCCAAGCCCGAAGACTAGCTGAAGCAAAGGCAAAACTAAAAGCAGGAAATCAGATCACCGCAATTAGTTTTGCACTCGGCTTTAAGCATCCAAGTCAATTCAGTCGAGCGTTTAAACAAGCCTTTAATGTCACCCCAAAGGACTATCAACTTCAGGCACTAAAAGCCGATAAAAACGACTGGTTACTCCGTTAGTCCAGCCAAAACCCTGTTGCACCACGTATTCTCCGCCACTTGCCTGTTTATCCGGTTCAACCACATTATACTTCTCAAGCAAACAGCCGATTTGCTCAAAGCCGGTTTCAACAGCATAAAGCCATGCTTGCATAATCTTATTCGCGAGTTGATTTTGGCCATATGCCCTTAAACCTGACACCGCAAACCACTGCAGTGGTGCCCAGCCATTAGGGCTGTCCCACTGCTGTGAAGTAGTGACTAAGGTACTAACCAATCCGCCTTGTTGCAAAAATTCAGCCTCGAGTTTTTTGCCAATATGCTTAGCCTGCTCGGGTGTAACCAGCTCAGCAAACATAGGCACAACGCCCGCTAGAGATTCAACCGTGGTACGCGCATAATCATTAAGATCCACATCGAAAAACCAGCCTTTTTTATCGCACCAACAATATTTCTGTATCAGTGCACTACGATTTGACGCTAAATTGGCATAGTACTGCGCTTGCGTTAGCTCGTTTAACTTCTCAAAACACCGTGCGATTTGCGACTCAAGCAATACCAGCAGTGCATTTAAATCCACAGGGATAATGTCTGTTGTACGAATGCTCGCTAAATCGTCAGCGTTTGCTAACCAGCGGCTACTAAAGTCCCACCCTGACTCACAAGCCGCACGAATGTGCTGATAAAACGTTTCGCTGTCCGTAACCGCTGCGGCTAATTCTATATCCTCAATAAAAGACTCTGGGCGCGGTGCTGCAAGCGGATCCCAGTAGCGATTCAGTTTGCCCCCACACGGCATGATTACGACTCGGTACTGGGCTTTTTTATCCGTGCAACTCAAATCCTCTCCGGTTTGCCAAAACTGATGTTCTTTCAGTAATGCCTGAGTAACTCGCGACAGCCACTGCTCATCGTGGGACTTTTCCTGCCACATTAAATCAACCATTAATGCGGTTACAGGTGGTTGGGAGCGGCTTTGGTAATAATCTCGATTACCGTTAGGTACATGTCCAATACGATCAATAAGACTCACAAAGTTATCTAACATTCCCTCAACGAGATCGCTTCTGTTCGCATCCAAAAGCCCAAGTGCCGTAAAGTAGCTATCCCAGTAATAAATCTCATTAAAACGTCCACCCGGTACGACATACGGATGAGGTAAAGGTAGCAAGGAGCCTTTGGCAACGGTGCTCGGCTTTCTAGATAAACGCGACCACAGCGCACTGATATACTGCTGCGCACTAGTAAAGTCTGGTAAGGCATCTAACTCTTTGTTGGCAACAAAGTCAAAATGCGCATGCACAAATCTAAGTAACGCCTCTCCCGTCGGCTTTTGCATCACATACTGGTTTTCTATCTCTGCGAGCGGAATTTTTGCGATGGCATCTGCAAAAACTTTACTGTCTGAAAACAGGCCAGCGCTTTGCACCGCCTTGAAAACCTCTGTGGAATAAAAGTTTGATTGGTACTGCATGTAAAACCTCAGCTCACCTTTTGTTGATTTGGCATGTGAGCATGATTTGATTGGCTAGACTCACTCATCGATTTAAAGAAATATAAACACACAGCAATCACCAGCATGGGAATAAGTGCCCCATAAAACGCTTGTTGACCGCCAAAATGTTGAAATACTAAACCTGTGATCATTGAACCCGTGCTACCACCCAGCGCTGAAAATACAACGATTAGCCCTGTCATCGGAGCGTGCTGTGTAGTGGGTAAACTACTTAGCATTACCGAATTAATCACTGGATAAATAGGCGCCATAAAAAGACCGATCAGCGGCATGAGAAAAGCCACAAGGGGTGCGTCAAATAACGAAGAAATAAGCGTTTTCTCAATACCCTCAGTCATAGGTAAGGTTAAAATCACTAACCCTGCCATAGCGGCAAGACAAACATTTAACACCACATACCAATGTACTTTGGTGAGCACAATGCCAGCACCTAGCCGGCCGAGTGCTAAGCAGGCAGCAAAAACACTGGTAATTTGCACGCTAATGTTCACCGGTAATGACAGGATCTCATTATTAAAAGTAGGCAGCCAAGTGCCTATACTCTGCTCTATCAATACATATAAAAATGCGGAAATCACGAATACCAGCACAAGCGGCTTAGCAACAAGCTTTAACATCGCCATAAATGCAGAGACACTAGACTCGGTAGCTTGCGTTGGCTCTGGCTTTGCAATTGGGGAGATCCAAACGATAAATGCAGTAAAAGCACTCAGAACAGCTAACACGAAATAGACGTTTAACCAGCCAAGAGAGTTATCGCCGTTGTCAATAAACGCTGCAAAAATCCAATAACCGCCGAGGACCCCCAACATAAACACGCCTTCAATGAAATTAAGCAGGCTTGAATGTTGGTTGCTCCCTTCAGTAACTTGACCAACCAGCGCATAAACCGACACTTTAACCACCGCAAATGCCGCCCCTACAGAAGCAAATACTAATTTAAGAATCCAAAACTCAGCGACCATAGGAGTGATACTACAAATTAATGCTACGCCCGCGAGCACTGCGGTCAGAGCGATCTTAAACCCAACCCTGGGAATAACCGACGCAACCAGAAATGAAACGATGGCGATAGGAAGATCTTTAAATGCCTCTAGCGTGGCGGCCTGGGCTTTTGTAATACCAAAACTATGAATGGACTGCAAAATGACCGTCCCTACACTATTAAGCAAAATAGCGAATAGGAAGTAACTAACGGCCATGGCAAGTATGATACGTGCTCGGTTCATTGTTATTCTCGTTAAAACACTGTGATTTCTTTTTAGTCTAGACAGACTTTTCCTTTTTTGCAATCGTTTGCATTTTAAATCATAACAAGGCTTTATAAGCTAATGATTATTATAACAATTGCAAAGGTTTAACTGGATTGTCTGATAACCAATGAGGATGGAATCTCTTGAGAAGTGGTTTTTTCACCACTTAGCTGAGAGAGTAGCTTCTCCACCAATAACTGTGCCGCCGCACTAGTGTCTTGTTTAATCGTCGTAAGTGCTGGAAAGCTAATTTGTGCCATCGCAATATCGTCAAAGCCAACAATTCGAACGTCATTGGGCACGCTGACATAACGCTCTTTTAGGGCTTTTAGTACCCCAAGTGCAACCATATCACTACAAGCAAATATCCCATCAAAGGTTAATCCTTGTGCTCGCAACAAAGCGTTTATACTCGCGTAGGCTGCTTCTGAGGTAATATCGATTTTAACCATCTGCGCTTCTACTTGAGCTTCTTCTACCGCATGGCAAAACCCCCGATAGCGCTCACCAAGTTCAGCATGACCTGGGTCGCCCATAAATAGAAGTTTAGACGCACCCTTGGCTATTAAGTGCTTCGTTGCGCTAATACCACCAATAAAATTATCACTACCAACGATAGGGTAATTAGCAGAAGTTTTAGGGTCGCCCCACACCACAATTGGTGTTCCTGCTTTTGCGGCCCGTTCGATTCGTGCTTGCTCTTTGCCTTGCCCTACGACGATAACTCCATCAGCTCGACGACCAGAAATAAAGTAGCCATGCCAGTCCTCCCCCGCCATATATGAATTGGAGAGTAGTAACTCGTAACCTTTTCGATTCACTGCACGATTTATATCGCTCACTACCTTAAGTAAAAATGGGTCGTCAACAGATTGTTTGGTTTCAGCTTCGAGATTAATAATAACAGCGATGACTTTGGTTTTTTGCATCCGTAAGCGACTGGCCGCTGCGTTGATACTAAAGTGATGCTCTTTTGCAAGCGCCTGAATACGCTCTCGAGTTTCCTTTTTTATCAGTGGGTTATCATTGAGTGCGCGGGAAGCTGTGGAGGTAGAGACTCCAGCTAACCTTGCTAGATCAGATAGCTTTAATTGTGTAGTTCCCATCGCAAACCTCTTAATAAATGCACTTAATAGCACTGCTATTCTTACAATTTTTTGATAATTAGACCATAACTAATTGAATCCCTTAATCTAACTGAGCAGAAAAGAACACCAATCAAGCTATATTTGTAATGCCTTACATCATTTTATGACAAAATTTTAAACAACATCATTGCAAACGTTTGCATTAAGATCTATTTTAAAGAGTAGACAGTCGTTAAATACCAGTTTATGACAACAACAAGAGGGCTTTAGCCGTGATAAAAACGAACTCCTTAAGCTTGATCGCTGCTGCTATAACGCTTGCGTTAAGCACATCAGCTCAGGCTGAGCAAACACCGAAAGATAATAAAGAGAAAGTAGAAACCATTATTGTGTCAGGTACACCAGGTGGCGCAGGGATCAGAAAAATTGATGCAAGCTTTGCTGTAACTAATATCGATGCAGTGCAAATTGATAAGCTCGCGCCCAAAAGCACAGCTGACTTACTGAAAGCGGTACCAGGGATCTGGGTTGAAAGTTCAGGTGGAGAATCCGGCGCTAACGTTTTTGTTCGTGGTTTTCCAGGTGGTGGTGATGCACCATTCTTAACAGTTAGTTTGCAAGGCAGTCCAATCTATCCTGCACCAACACTCTCATTCTTAGAAAACACGTCGATTTTCAGACTCGATGAAACCATCAGTATGATGGAAGGCCTGCGTGGTGGACCAAACCCAGTGGTGTCTAATGGTCAGCCTGGCTTAACAACTAACTTTCAACTTAAACGTGGCCAAGCCGATACCGAAGGTACATTTAAATATACCACCACAGACTATGGCCTAAATCGTATTGACGGCGTGTTAAGTGGTGAGATCTCCGATGACCTTTATTATATGGTTGGCGGCTATATCAAACGCTCTTCTGGGATCCGTGATGCGGGATTTACCTCAGAAAAGGGTCATCAATTTACCATTAACCTAACTAAAGAGTTTGCTAATGGTGAATTTAATCTTTATACCCGTCAAACTGATGACACTGGCGCATGGTACCTACCAACTCCCCTTAATGTTGAAGGTGTAGATGCCGGTTTTACTCAACTAGGCACAAACAATCGCAAAGCAACTATTTATTTTGGTGAACACAACACCACGATGAATGTAGATATAGGGGATGGTCGTGGCTGGAAGGGTCACGTGTCAGGCGGTAGTTTGAAAGTAAATTTCGACAATGGTTGGCAACTAAACGACCGCTTTAGTTTAACGCAAGGAGATGCTAATACAATAGGCCTAGTGCCTGCTGGCAGCGCAATGCTTTTAAGTGATGTAGCGGACAATGGCGAAACAGCTACTGGCAGTGTCACTGGTAATGAGTATGCTGGTGATACAATGGTGCAGCAGTATGGTCGCTGGGTTGTATTAAAAGATATCGAAGCTTTCACCAATGACTTAGCTGTAAGCAAAACCTTTGGTGATTGGTCAAGTGCCTTTGGTATTTATACTGCAACTACCTCTGCAAAAGACTGGTGGAGCTTAGGTAATACCGCCTACCACGTTTTAGAACAAGGTGGCGAGGTGTTAGATGGTATCGCGTGTAATAGCGATGTTGCGGGCTGCGCCTTCAACTACGACATTAACAGTTCTGGTGATGCGACAACGTGGGCCATCTACACCACCCAAAGTTACCAAGCAACGGAAGCCCTTAAGTTAGATTTAGGCTTACGTAGCGAGCAACACGAGGTTGAGTATTCAGTCGACGAAGGTTTAGATGGGGCTATCACCAAAGCGGTTGACTATGATGAGCGCAAGACTTCATGGACCTTAGGTGCTGACTATAGTTTGAGCTTAGATTCAGGTGTTTTTGTGCGTATGAACAAAGGCTACAAAATGCCTTATTTCGACGACTTCAGAGACAACTATAGTACCTATGAATCGGGCGAGTCGCTGATTAAAGAAGTCACACAAGCTGAGCTTGGCTATAAATATATGGGTGAAACCGGCGACCTGTTTGTTACTTTATTTACCAATGAAGTGAAAGGCGACACGTTTGTAAGACGCCCTGGTATACCTGCAGAAATTCTCACCAATGAAGCAACCGGTGTAGAACTTGATTACAGCTATAACCATGAATCGGGTTTATCAATAAACTTGAATGCTACTTGGCAAGACACTGAAATTACTGAAAGCCCAACAAATGAGGGAAATAAAGCACAGCGCCAACCTGATTGGATGCTGCGCGTTACACCAAGCTATGACTTTGAAATGTCGGGTATGTACGCCACCTTGTATGGCACCCTTTCGGCTGTAGATGACCGTTTTGGGGATAATGAAAATACTGTCGTGTTAGAGGGCTACGAAAAGCTTGATATTGGCCTTATCGTAGAGCCAACAGAGGGCGTAAAATTACAACTAGCGGTAGATAACCTTACTGACAAGCAAGGGATCACCGAGGGGGATCCTCGTAACCCAGATTCGCCCAATGGCCGCTATATCATGCCAAGAAGTGTGAAATTTAGCGTTGCGTATACGTTCTAGTTGCTGTAACTAAGCGTTTAACATAGCGCTGCCCGCTTATATCAAATGCCTGAGGCTGGTAGCGCTAAAAAGACCTAACACGTTTATTGCGGGGCAACTTCTTGCAAATGCACTTCAGAGTGCCCTCTGCTGCCCTAAACCTTAGTAATTGTGCCAAGAGAAACCGCCACTAACTTTTCTTCGTCACCGCTTTTGGCATATACCTTACATTCGCATGTCGCCTGACGTTTACCCGAATACAACACGGTTGACTTCGCGATTAGCTTATCGCCAATAGCGGGTCTAACATAATTTACTTTATACTCTGAGGTAACACAGCTGCCAAGCACCGACGCACCAGCAAAAGTAATACAATTATCAGCTAGATAGCTAACCACGCCGCCATGTGCAAAACCATAGTTTTGTTTAAGATCATCTCGAATAGCAAGGCTTAACTCTGCAACGCCAACCTCAAACACCTCCAACTCAGCGCCCAACAACAAACTAAAAGACTGCTGTGCTAGGATCTCCTTTCCTTCCTCTAACATAGTATTGCTCAACTTCTTCTCCTTAGTAATATTTACGCTCAAATAGACTCTAGATCGCGAATGGTGTTCACATTTATAGGTAAACGAGTTACAGCGATATGATTAGCTCAACACGAATAAAAGCTGGACTAGATATATTATCTATAACTAGATTCCCATAGATTAATCACAATGTAAACAATCAGTTATATCCATTACTTTGTGCATACTGAATGAGATTGAAATGTTTCAAAATAATTTAGTACGAGACATTTAAAATAAAAAAAGCCGCGTAGTAAGAAACTAAGCGGCTTTTTCTATCTTCAAACTAGGGCTAGATTAATCTAACCAGAATTCTTTTTTGAACTTAATACCAAACTCACTGCGGTCATTGCTGCGCATGACACCAACAAAGCCACTTTGCTGTAGACGACCTACATCGTACACTTCGTTAAGCACGTTTTCACCGTATAACGTTACTTCCATATCGCCTTCAGCGTTGGTGTATGAGATGTTAAAGCCTAACAATTCGCGAGAATCAATATGCTCGCTTGCACGTGTTACAGACTGACCTTGCATGTCTGAGCGGTACGAGTAGCTGGCGTTAACTGCAATCGTTGCACCATGCTCTAAGTCATGGAAGTAAGATGGTGCCACCATCACAGTCCATCTTGGCGTAAGTGCTGGCGCATCGCCTTTACCAATACCAATAACACCTTCATCAACATGGGTAATTTCAGAGTCTAGATAACCGATTGAGCTGCGTACTGAGAAATCATCAGTAATTGCGACTGTCGTTTCAAGTTCAATACCTTGTGCTTTCGACTCACCCGCATTTTCCACGATAGTGACGAAACCACCACCAGCTGTCGGGTCGTTGAAAGGTAACGCCAGATCGGTGTAATCCGTTACAAATGCAGCAACCATCATAGATACGTTTTCATGCACTTGGCCTTTGAAACCAATTTCGTAGTTAATTGCTTTAGTTTCATCAAACGCAGCGAATTGATCTGGGCCGCCAAATGGGCGAGGTGGGAAGCCGCCACTTTGGTATCCTTTTTGAACCTGTGCGTAGACATTGATGTCACGAGTTAGCTGGTATGACGCATTCACATCCCACGTCACTTCGTCAAAGTCTGCGCTAACGTATTTACGAGCACCAAAGCTTGGGAATAGCGCGTTTGCCTCTTTTTTGTCTTCAGAGTAACGTAAACCACCACCAATGCTGAGTAACTCAGTCACGTCAAAGCTTGCATTGATATATGCCGCATAGGCATCGGTTTCTTGGTTGATGTCAAAGTAACCGTAGCCACCAAAAGAAGCGGTCTGACCATCATTCAATAATCCATTTGGCGTGTTCCATGGGCTAAATACGAACGGACCAGAGCTGGTAAAGCCGTCTTCGTTAAAGTAATAAAGACCCGATACAAAATCCCAAGAGTCATAAGTACCATTTAGCTGTAGTTCAAATGAGTACTGATCTGCACCGCCCTCTTCTGGGAATTCTGATAGATTAAGTGCTACCGCATCGTCATCTAGGCCGCCGGTATATTCAGAGCTACGCTTGCTTGCGATAAATTTAACCGAATAAACATCACTTGCTTGCCAATCAGCAGTCACGGAGCCGCCCCAACCAGAATAATCATTGCTTTCAATGCCAGCAACCGTTGTTGCCAAATCATCAGGATTGCTTGGCAGCATAGATTCATCTAGCAATGGGAAATCACCATTGAAAGGGTCATTTGAGTCTAGTGGATCTGTTAATTCGATAGTATACGGCGATTGACCAGACTCGTTCTCAACGCCGTCAAATGCAGCGGTGACAACTAAATCATTCGTCGCTTGCCATCTAAGTGCTAAGCGACCACTAAACTCTTGTTCTTCACCGATTTCTTTTTCAGGATTTGCTAAGTTGATTGCTTTACCTACACCATCACGCTCTTTATAAGAAGCACTTGCAGAAAAGCTTAGTGTGTCTGTTAACGTTTGGCTTGTATAAAGATCAGTCGCTAAACGACCGCGAGAACCTATTTTAGCTTCAACGCGTGCAACTTCTTCAGCGCCAGGTTGTTTAGTGATCACATTTACGGCACCGCCTAATGTATTACGGCCGTACAGTGTACCTTGTGGACCACGTAGTACTTCTACGCGTTCAACATTGGGCAATGAAAGGTTAGAACCCATCTGACGGCCAAGATATACACCATCAACGTACACACCAACACCAGGATCTGTGGTGATCACATGGTCCTGTAGACCAATACCACGGATAAATACAGAAGCATGTGCAGCGTTACCTACACCATAGCGAGTAATATTTAAGTTTGGAACGAACTTACCAATATCGTCTAGATTGCTGATATTGGCTTTATCAATATCACTAGCACCGATAGAAGTAATTGCAGTAGGCGTTTCGAACAAGCTTTCTGTACGTTTACGAGCAGTCACTTCTATTTTTTCAAAAACTTGTTTTTCTTGCTCTACATTAGCTTGTTCAGCCAATGCTGTACTAGGAAGGGCTACTGCTGCTAACACTGCAGCTGAAATCGCAGATAAACCAAGGCGAGGTAAAACTGTAATCATATAATCTCCAAAGGAATCACCGTGTGTGTGCTAGTTGCGAGAGGTCGCAAACTAGAGAAGTAACAAGCTCAGTGTTATTACTTCTAGCCCAGTAATCCGTTAAATCTAAATAGACTTAAACACTACAAATTTTGGGCATAAAAAAAGATGCACTAGGGGCATCTCTTTCCTCTGGAGGGGTATTGTAGTCACAACTTGGGCAAATTGAAATATTTATTTAATAAAAATTACTTTTAGGGATTTTGTAACCATAATAAAACCAATGTTAGGAAATTAATTTTAATAAAAAATCGTTATAGAACAAGTAATTATACCGGATAACTGGATAATATGTTACTAAATTGAAACTTTACCTAGATTTTTACCATGGTTTATATTTGTTTGAAATAACTTCTATTGACGAATAGCGAACCTGTGAATTGTAAGACTAATTAGACTTAGCGACAAACGGTAGACGAAAAAAAACCAGCCTAAGCTGGTTTATTTATTTGGTGCGAATGGGGGGACTTGAACCCCCACGGCCGAAGCCACCACCCCCTCAAGATGGCGTGTCTACCAATTCCACCACATTCGCAAATTCGGTGTATTTCCTAATGATTAGTTAGGTACGTCAGAAGCTGGATTTTCTTCTGTCGCTGGCACATCATTTGAAGCTGGAACCGTTGTTGCAGCAGCTGGTGCCTCTAGATTTTCCCACTCATTAGTCTTTTTAATCTGACCCGTAGTTAGGTTACCTAGAACAATACTTAGCACAAAGAATACCGTTGCTAAGATTGTTGTTGTCTTGGTCATAAAGTTGCCTGCGCCTGATGAGCCAAAAACTGTCGCTGATGCACCTGCACCGAACGAAGAGCCCATATCTGCGCCTTTACCTTGTTGAATTAACACCATACCAATTAATGCTAATGCCACAATTAAGTAAACAACCATTAGAATTTCGTACATTTACTTATCCTTTTGCACTTCTGCATATAGCAGCGAAACTCTCAGGTTTTAGGCTTGCGCCACCGATAAGTCCACCATCTATATCGTCTTGTGCGAATAACAATTCACTGTTCTGTTCATTAACACTGCCGCCGTAAAGGAGTTGCAGTGATTGTGCAATTTGCTTGTCATTGCCTGAAAGCAAATCACGTATAAATTTGTGTACTGCTTGCGCTTGCTCAGGAGATGCTGTCTTACCAGTACCAATAGCCCAAACAGGTTCGTATGCTATCACAGAGTTTGCTAGCGCTGCTACACCTAATTTGGTGATAACTGCGTTTATTTGCCTAGCAACTACTTGCTCTGTCTGCCCATTTTCTCTTTCTTCTTCGGTCTCACCAACACATAAAATTGGTGTCAAACCTTGTTCTTGAGCTTGTGCAAATTTATTAGCAACATCTTCATCGCTTTCGCCATAAATAGCTCGACGCTCTGAATGACCAACTAAGGTATATGTTGCACCTAGCGATTTTGCTAGGGACGCCTGAATTTCTCCAGTGTACGCGCCTTCTTTGTATTCCGAAACAGTTTGTGTTCCGACAGTAAGCCCTTTACTTGCTGCTTGCTCAATGAGCATGGCAGGAGGAAAAACAATTACATCTGCTTGAAATGTTTGATTGCTTACTGCTTCTGATATTTGGTCAATGAGGGCTTTTGAGCCATTCATTTTCCAATTACCAGCAACAATTTGCTTTCTAGTTGTCATACGATACTCCGCAGTAGAAAGCGGGTGAGATACTAACTCTACTCACCCGAAGTTACAAGAAATAAATTTAATTTTTGGTTTAATTGCTCACAGATTCAACAACTTCAGCGATTTTTTGGGCAAAATCGATAACTTGCTTCTGTTGTTGAGCTTCAACCATGACGCGAACCACTGGCTCTGTACCAGATTTACGCAATAGCACTCTGCCCTTACCTGCAAGCTGAGTTTCAACTTCAGCGACGACTGCTTTAACAGCGTCTTGCTCGGTTGGATCATCTTTAGTGCTATAACGCACGTTAATCATCTTCATTGGGTATTTGCTAAAACCTTCACCCAAATCTTTTAATGTTTTGTTCTGCGCAACCATGGCTGCAAGCACTTGTAAGCTAGAGACAATGCCATCACCGGTGCTGATCAGGTCCAGATTTAAAACGTGACCTGAACTTTCGCCGCCGATTTTCCAGCCTTTCTCACCAAGAAGCTCCATCACATAGCGGTCACCGACCTTACTGCGCTCAAAAGCAATTCCGCGTGATTTAAGGGCGTTTTCGAGCCCCATGTTAGACATTACCGTACCGACAACACCGCCACCTAATGTGCCATCGGCATGAGCTTGGCATGCAATAATATAGACGATATCATCACCATCAAATACATGGCCGTCGTGATCAACCATCATAACTCGGTCACCATCACCGTCATAAGCGATACCAACATCCGCTTGATGTTCAAGCACGGCTTTTTTCAACGCTTCGACATGCGTTGCACCGCATTTTTCGTTGATGTTAACACCATTCGGTTCACATGCAGTTGTGATCACATCCGCACCAAGTTCACGCATTACGCTAGGCGCAATGTGATAAGTCGCGCCATTTGCGCAGTCCAATACCACTTTCAACCCTTCAAGCGATAGCTCTTTAGGAAACTGGCCTTTACAAAATTCGATATAGCGACCGTCCGCACTTTCTAGACGCTTAGCTTTACCGAGCTTCTCAGACGCTACACACGTCATCGGTTCATCCAGCTTTGCTTCTATTGCAAGTTCCACCTCGTCAGGGAGCTTTTTGCCATCGCCACCAAAAAACTTGATGCCATTATCATGGTATGGATTATGAGATGCACTGATCACAATACCAGCCTCAGCTCTGAACGTTTGCGTCAAATAAGCAACAGCAGGTGTCGGCATAGGCCCTAATAAAATCACATTGATCCCAGCGGCAATTAATCCAGCCTCTAACGCGGTTTCAAGAAGGTAGCCAGAAATACGGGTATCCTTGCCAATAATTACCTTTTTGGTACCACGCTCAGACAGCACTTTTCCAGCCGCCCAGCCTAGTTTCATTGCAAACTCAGGCGTAATTGGGAACTCGCCCACCATGCCCCTTACACCATCCGTACCGAAGTACTTTCTTGTTGTCATTGAGTAACTCCATTGACCGACGCTAGCCATACATTAAGCGCGTCGCTTGTTTCTTTTACGTCATGAACACGAATTATGTGCGCGCCTTTCTGCACACATATCAGTGCACCAGCTAGACTCGCAGCTACGCGCTCATGCGTTTCCCGAGTGAGTAGTTGTCCAAACATGGACTTTCTAGAGAGACCTGTCAGAATAGGCAAATTGAAAGCGTGAAACTTGTCCAGCCCGCCTAATATCTGAAAGTTATGCTCTAGAGATTTACCGAAGCCAAAGCCAGGATCTAAAATCAGCCGATTGATATCAATCCCAGCTTGCTTGCACGCACTGATCCTAGCTTTGAAAAACTGACTGATGTCTGAAAATAAGTCATCATAGTGAGGGTTATTTTGCATTGAGCGAGGTTGACCTTGCATATGCATTAAACAAATTGGTACATCCCTGTATTGAGCTGCGGCTTCGAGCGCACCTGGCTCTTGCAACGCTCGAACATCATTAATGATATCAGCGCCAGCCTCTATTGCTTGCTTCATCACCTCGGCTTTACTGGTATCTACCGAAATCACACAGTTGGAGTGTGTACGAATTGCTTTAATAACCGGTATTACGCGCTGTAATTCTTCTTCTAGTTGTACGTCTGGCGCGCCGGGACGAGTGGACTCTCCACCTATGTCTAAGATGGTAGCGCCTTGTGAAAGCATTAAATTTGCTTGCTCTATCGCACTATCAAGGTGAGTAAAATGTCCACCGTCAGAAAATGAGTCGGGAGTAACATTTAAAATCCCCATTACTTGAGGCTTATCTAAACTAAGGGTGCGCCCTTTGGGTAAACGTAACTCGTACATTCTATACCTATTTTCTGTAGTTTAAGTTTGATGATAACGAAAGGCTTATAGCAGTTGATTTAAGTTCTCGCATTGAGTGCTGATAAAACTTATATCAACTGATACAAAAAAGCCCCGATTGCTCGGGGCTGTCGTATTCTACCTAATCTTACGATTTGTCATCAAGTTCTGAGTTTGATGATGTGTCGTTTGACTGCTCTTCTGCTGGTTTTTCAGCTTTAGGCTCAGGTTTTACTTCTGTTACTTTCGCAGATTCCGCTTTTTTCTCTGGCTTAATGTCATGCGCATCCCTTGGTGGACGAACATCACGGCGCTCCATTAGATCATCAATCTGCAATGCATCAATCGTTTCGTATTTCATCAACGCGTCTTTCATCGTGTGAAGAATATCCATATTATCTTTTAGGATTTGCTCCGCACGTTGGTAGTTGCGATCAATGAAATCTTTAATTTCAGCATCAATAAGCTTAGCGGTTTCATCCGACATACCTGACATGCGGTGAGAACCACCACCCATGTACATCTCGCCTTGCTCTTCCAAATACATCTGTGGACCAAGTTTCGGACTTAAGCCCCACTGAGTAACCATTTTCTTAGCAATATCGGTTGCGCGCTCAATATCGTTGCTCGCGCCTGTCGTTACTTTGTCATCGCCGTAAATCAGCGCTTCAGCGATACGACCACCGTATAAACTCGAAAGCATAGATTCTAGGTGTTGCTTAGAGTGACTTACACGGTCTTGCTCCGGTAAGTACATTGTTACACCCAGCGCGCGACCACGTGGAATAATCGACACTTTATATACAGGATCATGTTCAGGCACTAAACGACCTACAATCGCGTGACCGGCTTCGTGATAAGCCGTCATTTCCTTCTCTTGCTCGCTCATCACCATGGACTTACGCTCAGCACCCATCATGATTTTATCTTTCGCGGCGTCAAACTCCGCCATACTTACTTTACGCTTGTTGCCGCGAGCAGCAAACAGTGCAGCTTCATTCACAAGGTTAGCTAAGTCAGCACCAGAAAAACCCGGCGTACCACGTGCAATCACAGACGCTTCAACATTATCGTCTAATGGCACTTTACGCATGTGTACGTTTAAGATTTGTTCACGACCACGAATATCCGGAAGACCAACTACGACTTGGCGATCGAAACGACCAGGACGTAATAATGCAGGGTCTAGTACATCAGGACGGTTAGTAGCAGCGATAACAATAATACCTTCGTTACCCTCAAAGCCATCCATTTCTACAAGCATTTGGTTAAGTGTTTGCTCTCGCTCGTCGTGACCACCGCCCATACCAGCACCACGCTTACGGCCTACCGCATCGATTTCATCGATAAAGATGATACAAGGCGCAGCTTTCTTTGCCTGTTCAAACATATCACGAACACGAGATGCACCAACACCAACAAACATTTCTACGAAGTCAGAACCGGATATAGTAAAGAATGGTACTTTTGCTTCACCAGCAACGGCTTTCGCAAGTAGAGTTTTACCCGTACCAGGAGGACCAACCATTAACACGCCTTTCGGAATGCTACCGCCCAACTTTTGGAACTTTGACGGGTCACGCAAGAAATCTACTAGCTCAGTAACATCCTCTTTCGCCTCGTCACAACCAGCAACATCCGCGAATGTTGTCTTAACTTGGTCTTCGCTCATTAATCGAGCTTTACTTTTGCCAAACGACATCGCGCCTTTGCCGCCACCGCCTTGCATTTGGCGCATGAAGAAAATCCATACCCCAATAAGCAAAAGCATTGGAAACCAAGAAATAAAGATGTTTGCAAGAAACGATTGCTCTTCTGGCGCAACGCCTTTGATGTTTACATCGTTCTTAAGTAAGTCATTAACTAAATCCAAATCAGTTAATGGGATCACTGTTTGAAAACGATCGCCACTTGAACGAACGCCACTAATCACGCCGGTTTGACGATCAATACTGACTTCTCTTACAGAGCCATTGCGCACATCCTTTACAAATTGTGTGTAACTCGTTTGGCGATCATATTGTTCGCCACCGTTAAAGCTCTGGAACACAGTCATTAGCACTACTGCAATCACTAACCAGAGTATTAGATTTTTAGCCATATCGCTCAAGGAGTTAACCTCTTGTATCCAAAAAAATTCAAATTCAACTTGATGCTTTCCAACTGTACTACAGTTTGTAACCTGTCGCCACTACATATACTTCACGTGAACGAGGACGAGACGCTTTTGGTTTACGGATCTTTACGACCTTAAAACAATTACGTACCTCTTGTACAAATTGATCAAAGCCTTCTCCTTGGAAAACTTTAACCGCAAATGCACCGTTTGGTTTTAGCACTTGATGGCACATATCTAATGCTAGCTCGACCAGATACATACTGCCAGATTGATCGGTTGACATATTTCCGCTCATATTTGGCGCCATATCAGAAAAAACTACATCAACATTCTTGCCGTTTATTCTATCCAATAATGCATTTAATACAGCTTCTTCTCTGAAGTCTCCCTGAAGGAAATCGACACCCGCTAATGAGTCCATCGGTAAGATATCACAAGCAATAACTTGTCCGTCAATATCTACCTGCTCTGCGAGATACTGTGACCAGCTCCCCGGAGCAGCCCCTAAATCAACTACCGTCATTCCTTTACGGATCAATTTATCCTTTTGCTGGACTTCTTCCAGCTTAAAAACCGCTCGTGAGCGATAGCCACGTTTTTGGGCTTCATGCACATACGGGTCTTCTACGTGTTCTTTTAACCAACGTTTCGAACTGGCGGAATGTTTTTTATTTGCCATATTAACTACAACTCATTAGTAATATTGTCTAGATGGCGTTAGAATATCGATAATTCAAGCCTTTTAATAAATAAGATTGTATCAATATGACCTTATCAAATAAACAAAAGCAGTTCCTAAAAGGGCTAGCTCATTCTTTAAACCCAGTTGTTCTTCTTGGCGCAAACGGCCTAACCGAAGGCGTCATGGCTGAAATTGAGCAAAACCTGAACATTCACGAACTTATCAAGGTAAAAGTACCAACCAATGATCGTGAAACTAAGAAGCTGATTTTTGAGGCAATTGTTCGTGAAACAAATGCACATAAAGTACAAACCATTGGCCATATCATTGTGTTGTACCGCCAAAGCGAAGACAAAAAGATCCAGTTACCTCGCAACTAATCTTTGTCGCCTGTGACGTTTTCATCTGAAGACGTCGCAATCTCTTGTAATAAACTCGCTTCTTCTGCTTTTACTTTCGTTATTTCTTGCTCACTCACCCGAGGCAGTAATTTCTTCTCAAGCGCCAATGCGTCAACAATAAAGTCGTTAGTTAACTGATTAATGATACCACTCTCTGCGTTTAACAATAGACTAAACCCAATACCAAGCTCTGGAATAATCACCACATCAGTACGATAACCTTGCACCCAGCCGCTATGGTAATAGAGCAATTTGCCATCATAGCGATAAATTCGCCATCCAAGTCCATAGTAAGCTTCCTCTACATGACCGCGCCACACGCGCCTGCGCAGCTCACGTTTCGTCAACGTATACGGCACTGATTGCTTACTCAGAGCATCCGGTGATAAAACACTTGGATACAGACCTAATTGTGCTTTTAACCACTGCGCCATATCAGCAGCACTGGCGTTTACACCGGCTGCGGGGAGAACTTTATAATAATGCGGTTTTAATTTAGCGGTATGCCAACGCTTTCGCCCTCTGACATGTGGCCACGCAAAATTGTCATTCTTTGTCATTTGCTTGTAGCCAAGGCCGGCGTTACGCATATTAAGAGGCGCGAAAATAAACTCTTCCATCCAAGTTTTGTAACTGATATTCGTCGCCTGCTCGATAACATCTCCAATCAAGCTAAACATGACATTTTGATATCCATAACACTCCCCGGGCTGACATAACGCTTTGACTTGCAGTAAGCGCTCAACAATTTGTGGGTAGTCCATGCGAGACTCGATTAAATTATCGTAGGCATTAGGCACTAAACCACTCGAGTGGCTTAACAAGTGATAGAGCTTAAGTTGGCTATAATCACCTTTGGCGACTTGCGGCAAATAGCTGCTCACTCTATCGTCAATATTAAAATACCCGTCGCTCGCCAATTTAGCCGTTAGGCTTCCTGCAAACGTTTTTGAAACCGATGCCAAGCGAAAGCGAGTTTGTTCGTTGACCACTCTTCCATGTCGACTTTTCGTCCTGCCAAAACCTTCTGCGTAGCTGCCGTGCTCGACATGCACGACGGATAAAGCAGCACCGGGCACCGATTTTTCTTTTAGTTTGCGCTCGACTTGCTTAGAATAGCTCTTTAAAAATTGTGACCATTGCTGGTTTGGGGCTTTTGCAATTGTTATTTTTGGATAACTAATGCAAAAAAAACAAACTAATGTGAGAATTAGCGACTTCATAATGACTCATCTCATTAACACTCGCTCGCCATACTAACATGATGAATTGGCGGAACTCACTAAATATAAGAAAATAACTGTTTAATTGAGGTATTTTAATGCGTTTAGTGCTAGCAGCTCTATGTACAAGTCTACTTTTTGGATGTGTCACCACAGCGCCATTAGCGCCAAAGTTAGATGTACCTAAGAAGCCACTACTAAAAAAGTCTGTTTATCAAATCAGCTATAGTACTGAACTTAATTCCGCACGAATTAAATCAGTGCAATTACCCGCTCATCCACTTGCTCAAGGTGACACCGTCTACATCAACGCAGATAAGGTAAGCTTGACTGATACACTGAGAAAGCAGATTGTTGCTTTACTTGAGAAAAAAGGCCTAAAGGTTGTTGCAGCTAAGAACGCAAACTACACGCTAACGATTCATCAACTTGATTTGGAATTTGCAGCTAATAAAACTTACGCACTGGATAGGCCAAGAAATCCACACCCACATATTGCTGAACTTGCTCAAAATTCACCAGCATTTCAATGTACTAATATTGTGGCTTCTGTCAGTATGCGTTTAGCACACCAAGCATCATCAGATGTTGTCTGGTTTGCCAAGTCATCGGTAGATAGCGCGGGCTTCCAAGGTATCCCTCTACAATTTACCTTTACTGAGGTGGAGAAAATAGAAAACGAACATGATGTACTGTCGTTTATCGTTGCACAAAATACCGACGAGGCACGCCGTCAACGTGGCGAGAAACCAGTTGATATTCCCCCTTACAAGGTAACTAAAACGGTTTCACCGCTCGAAAAGACAGCAGGTGCATGTACCCAAACGGAAGTATCAGCGTTAACAGCTGATATGCAAAAACACCTAGCCGAAAGTTTAATTGAGAAGCTAAACGTTAAGTAGCTTAAGTACTCGCCAGTTTAACAGCGGTCAACTACAAGCTGGCGCTACACTTATTTACAGACAATGGAGCTTTTAGGATTATACTCGACGCAGAAAAATAAAAAGTTCGGAGTAAAGACATGGAGCAATACGGCACAATCTTATTGGTTGAAGATGATACTTCATTGGCGCAATGGGTCGCTGAATATCTTGATAACCAAGGCTATAAAACACATTGCTGCTATCGCGGTGATGAAGTTATTGAACGTGTTAAGTCACTAGACCCGGACCTTGTTTTACTTGATCTTATGCTCCCAGGTAAGGACGGTATCAGTGTATGTCGCGACTTACGTCAGTTTTATAACAAGCCTGTTATTATGCTCACTGCTAAAGATGAAGAAATGGACGAAGTCATTGGTTTGGAAGTCGGTGCTAGCGATTACGTTATCAAGCCCGTTCGTCCTCGAGCCTTACTCGCTCGGATCAAAGCAAATGTGCGCGCTGCACAGGAAAAACCCCAAGATCATCACACAGCTAATCACGAACTCGTGGTTGGACAGTTATGTATCGATACGCAAGCTCGCAAAGTCAGTGTTGCTGGTCAAGAAGTCATCGTTTCTAGTGCCGAATATCTACTACTGCAATTTTTAGCTAGTCATGCTGGTGAAGTTGTCTCTCGCGATGCAGTATTTAAAGCGACAAAAGGGAGAGAATATGACGGTCTCGACAGAAGCGTCGATGTGCTCATTTCTGCCCTGCGTAAAAAATTCAATGATGATCCTCAAAACCCAGAAAAAATTAAAACGGTATGGGGTAAAGGATATCTACTCGTGCCGTCAGCTTGGTAATGAAGGTCGCAAGCTAATATCGTGAAAAAACTCTACATTTACTTACTCGCTGGTGCATTGATTTCGATCTTTGCACTAGGTTGGGTGATCGACACCTACAATCAGCAAACCGCTCCCTTAGAAGATAGTTTTGAGTGGCAAAGCAAGCTGATCACCGGCCTTGCGAAGCAAGTTGCGAATATTGAGCAGGAAAAGCGCGAAAATGCAACGGCTTTAATTGCCCAACAATTCGACATCAACATTCGTTATAAAGATGGCGACACTTTAGCCATGCCCCTCGAACTAAAACAACAGATGTTACTACCTGATGGGTTAGTGATAGAGAACGAGAATGTATATCTGCTAAAAACAACGCCTGAAATGGCGCCTGATTACGTTGAACTAGAATGGAAACCTCAGGTTGAACAGGCAAATTACGACGTATTGCTGACGTTATTTTTCTATGGTGGCATTTGCGCAATATTATGGTTTATTCTCTCTCCGTTAGTTAAACGCTTGATCGTTCTCAACACTGCAGCAAAGCACTTTGCCAGCGGTAATCTAAGCGCGCGCATCGCCCCCAATCATTTCACGTACATCCGTGACTTAGAAAATACCTTTAATCGAATGGCAAGCCAAATAGAGAAGTTGATGGCTGAGAATAAGCTAATGGCCTCTAGTCTTTCTCATGACATTCGAACACCTGTTGCGTGTTTAAGATTTGGTCTAGATGCCGCTTTAGATGAAAGTGACATCGGTGCCATTCACGATTATTTAGCACGCATGGAAAAAGATTTAGATCAAATGGAGGACATGCTCTCGAGCTACCTATCTTTTGCGACGCTTGAACAAAAGTCTCATCTACTCAAACATGAAGTAACGACCCTATCTCGCTATGGTCGAGATTTGATGCAGCAAATGCAACCAAAACTACAAAAAAGCAAGCTATCTGGTCGTGTAGAAATTCCTGAGCACTTAATGATCCATGGTGACTTACATTGGCTTGCGAGAGCGATAAGTAATTTGATCAGCAATGCTTGTGATTTTGCCACTGCCAGTGTGTTATTAAGTGCACACCGCACCGAGCATTGGCTCATTATTACCGTTGAAGACGATGGACCTGGGATCGCAAGACAAAATTGGGATAAAGTCTTTAGTCCTTTCTTTCAAGAGCAAACTCACCGCAACCGTGCAGGTAAAAGCTATGGCTTAGGCCTTGCAATCGTTGCGAAAGTCATGGATTGGCATCATGGTACAGCCACCGTTGACCAGTCAGAGCGACTAGGTGGCGCAAAATTTGTTCTTTCGCTACCCTGTAAAGAAAAATAATTATTGTAAATAAGTCGCTACACGGCGACTTATCTCGTACAGAAATAATCGTGAAAACATTGGCTTATAAGCTAAGCTTTGCTTTTTGAGTGCAACAACTTAATTACGGCTAAATATCAGGTTAAAACTTGCGCTAAATCAAGGTAATTTACTCTTTTTATTTCTTTTTAATTACAGTAGATTGTCAGCGCCGTTAGAAATTTTTAGAGAAGTATAATAATTATGAGCAATGTCCGAGGAGAGTTCAGCTCTCGCTTTGGTTTTATTATGGCCGCCGCAGGGTCGGCGGTAGGTTTGGGAAACATTTGGGGGTTTCCAACACAAACGGCCTCCAATGGTGGTGCTGCGTTTGTTTTAGTTTATCTGGTTTTGGCTTTTTGTCTTGCCTATCCAGCACTAATGGCAGAACTCGTTGTTGGTCGTCACGGCCAAGCAAATGCAGTGTCTTCACTGCGCAAACTAACAAATACAGCATGGCAAAGTAAACTTGCTTTTGTTGTCGGGTTCGGCGGTATAATTTGTGCGGGTCTTATTTTAAGTTTTTATGCCATCGTGGCTGGGTGGATGTTTAGCGCAACACTTGAGCCCATCGCGGAAGCTGCCTCAATGACTCAAGCGCAATCTTGGCTTGCTGATTCCTCTATGTCACGCAACATCGTCTTTACAGCCGCCTTTATTGCACTCACCGTGCTCATAATTAGTAAAGGTGTAGAAAACGGGATAGAAAAGTGGTCAAAGCGTTTGATGCCCGCACTTATCGGTATTTTATTCTCGTTAATTGCGTATGTATTAACCCAAGAAGGTGCCGTTGAAGGTCTTAAGGTGTATCTTGTTCCTGACTTTTCTTCTGTGCTTAATCCACAGTTACTCGTTGATGCCCTAGGGCAAGCATTTTTCTCGCTTTCGCTCGGTACCAGCGTGATGATCATTTACGGCTCATACATAAGTAAAAAAGAGAATCTAGTTTCACTTGGTGCAATGGTTACCTTAATTGACGTCTTTATCGCATTCGTTGCTGGCTTACTTATCATTCCCGCCATGTATGTCGCGCAAGCACAAGGCGTAGAGATTTTTGCAGCTGACGGCTCACTGCTCAATGAAGACACCTTAGTGTTTCAAGTATTACCTGCATTGTTTGATAGCATGGGGAGTATTGGCCTTTTGGTAAGTTTTGCTTTCTTTGCTTTGATGAGTATTGCCGCACTCACCTCATCTATTTCGATGTTAGAAGCGCCCGTATCCTATGCTGTTGAACGTTTCGCACTGGGAAGAGTACAGGCTACCTGGATTATCGGCACCTTGGTAACAGCCGTGAGCTTCACCATTTTGGTAAACATCGAAACCCTGTTCGGCCTTACTGTTAGCCTGACAACGAAGTTTGGCCAGCCACTACTTGGCATGTTGTGCTGTGTATTTGTCGGTTGGATTTGGCACAGAGCAAAACTGCTTAAAGAAATTGAATCAGGATGCCCGGAAGTTGGTAGTAGCTTTTTCTGGAAGATATGGCCGTGGTACATTCGCTTCGTTTGTCCAATCGCCATTGCTGCAGTATTTTTGAATTCACTATAATTTCGCTCATAAAAAAGAGGCTACACGTAGCCTCTTTTACTTTTTCACAAATAACATATCCTGATGTGGGATCCCATCTTCTAGATACTCTTCACCTTGCTTCACAAAACCGAGCCCAGTATAAAACTTGTCTAAATAACACTGTGCAGAAATAACTAAAGCCTCATGAGCAATATCCATCTCACAACAAGCAATCGCGCGATGCATGAGGTCATGCGCAACACCCTGCCCTCGCAGCATAGATGAAACAATAACACGGCCAATGGATGCGGTAGTTGCGGATTTTCTATAACAACGTGCATACGCTAAGATGTGTTCATCTTTAACCAAAAACAGATGTCGAGTTTCAGACGCCCTATCGGTATCGTCAATTTCTGGATAGGGACATGCTTGTTCCACAACGAATACATCTACTCTTAGTTTTAAAATCTCAAAAAGCTCATCTTTAGTGAGCGCATCATAACTTTTAATTTTCCAATTCATTTTCTTCTCTGTCATACCAATTAGCTTAATTAAGTGATCTATTTTGAGGCGAGAAAATCTTGTCGATAACACCGCTTCCGCATCCTGCTCACGCCAAGGTACCTACATTCATGTAGGCAAGGCGAAAATTTTGCTATTTAGTTGTTCTAAATTAGAAATTTTTAACGAAGTTATCGTACGATTTTCTCCTTCAAATTGA
>NZ_PNDS01000039.1 GCF_005886535.1 Pseudoalteromonas sp. S2755 | reverse complement strand
CCCTTCGTCTAGAGGCCTAGGACACCGCCCTTTCACGGCGGTAACAGGGGTTCGAATCCCCTAGGGGACGCCATTCACTTTCAATTTTCTATTCTCATCATATTCATTTCTCATTCTCTTAGTTGTTTAAGCTCAGAACTCTGCTAACTTTTATATTAACTTTCTGTTGTTCGTTAAATATTCATACCAACCTGTCTTAATACTTGCTTCTTCAAAATAGATCAATTAACAAAGTAAGTTGGTATCAAATCATGTTTCACTATGAGCTCCATTCGGCCTTCCTGTGAAATTTCTTACGATTTTTAAGAAAGTAATAATTTATTATCTATTGCCCTTTTTAATCGAGAGCGAGCTATGACAAAAGGTAGAGCTGATCACACAGGAAAAGAGAATGATTATCCAAGTTCTTACAACCTACTTTCAACGACAAATGTAAAAGGTCAGATAAAGTATGCAAATTCACAGTTTTGTGAAGTTGCAGGGTTTTCACTTAGCGAGTTAGAGGGGAAGCCTCATAATATCGTTCGGCACCCAACAATGCCTAAAGCCGCTTTCAAGAATCTATGGGATTATATCGAGGCGGGTAAACCTTGGATGGGGATGGTTAAAAACCGCTGCAAGAATGGCGATCACTATTGGGTTAATGCTTTTGTCACACCTATTAAAGATGCAGCTGGTAAGACTGTCGAGTATCAATCAGTGAGGACAAAGCCGAGTCGGGAGGTCGTTAACCGTGCAGAGGAAATCTACACTGATTTAAATAACGGTGTGTCACCAAGTAAGTTTACTCGAGCCTCTTGGTCTTTGTCAGCTCAAATGATGGCAATAATTATTGTTTTCTATGCCTTAACTATGTTGATTTCAACCTTATCATCACCTTGGAATTACATCGCTGAAACTCTGCTTACTCTTGCTGTTTTATTTATTACTTATTCTCGCCTTGCTCCAGTGCGATCGCTCAGCGAAAAAGCAAAGAAGGTATACAATAACCCTCTGATGCAAAAAGTGTATCTTAATAAGGTTAATGATGTTGCATCTATTGAGCTTGCTTTACTCGCTAGAGAATCTGAGCTTCGGGCTGTGCTTGGGCGTGTTAAAGATGCTAGTGCCACCGTTTCAGAGTACGCAACCAAAACGATGCAAGAATGCAAAACGAGTTCTGATATTTTAAATCGACAGCAAGCGCAAACAGGCTCTTTAGCGACGGCTATTAATCAGATGTCAGTGTCGATTGGTGAAATAGCTTCTAATACTAACAATGCAGCGCAGCAATCCGAAGCGGCGCTTGAGTCCGTTGTGAAAGGCAACAAAGCCGTTGATGACAATATGGAAAATAATTATGCCTTATCGGAAGAGTTATCTCGCACGCAAAAAGATATAGAAGATCTTAATGCGCAAACAGTTAACATCGAAGGGGTTGTCGATGTGATCCGTGGGATCTCCGAGCAAACCAATTTACTTGCTTTAAATGCCGCTATAGAGGCTGCACGAGCAGGTGAGCAAGGCAGAGGGTTTGCGGTTGTTGCTGATGAGGTGAGAGCGCTTGCGCAAAGGACACAAGATTCGACAGCCGAGATTAATGGTATTATTGCCGATCTGAGGCAACGAGCAGAACGGGCGGTTACTGCCATTCAAAGCGGAGTAGAGCGTTCCTCTGAATGTGTAGTAAAGGCAGAAGGTACTAAGGTGAGTCTTGAAACAATCAACACAATAGTCAATGAAATATCAGGCTTGAACTATCAAATTGCAACATCGACAGAAGAGATGTCGAGTGTTTCTAATGAACTTAACGCAAATGCTGTGACAATTTCGGGTCTTGCGGATGAGTCTATGAAAAGTGCGCGTAAAACGCATGAAACGATGAAAAACACAGAGCAGGCTTTAGAAAATCAAGAGGTGCTTGTCGAGCAGTTTATTCGAAAGTTAAATAGTACCCATCGTTGAGTGTAACTTAAAGTAATACGGCGCTTACTTCGTTGTGTATTGGAGGAGATTGATCAGAGCTATCTAGCTCTGATCAATCATAGTCGCCAACGGCGCGGACCTAATACCAATTGCATTAATTCTCCAACCAATTTGAGGGTGGAATACCATATTGGCGCCGTTAAAAGTAGCTCATTTACTTAATACAATTGCTATAATTAAACGCTGTAGCCGTCTTTAACCCCTTTCACAGCATAAGCTACTGCGTCATGAGCATGAAGAGATTCATAATGGTTTATCTTCACATAGAAATCTAAATAAGTTTGCTGGTTTAGCAATGCCTTTAACTTCCTTGCTGCATCTTCACAAAACATTAGGTTTTGGCCATTTAGGCGCGCAAACTCTTGTTCATCTTCTCGTTTTACTGCGGCCTGAACGGGAGTTTTCAACTGGTTTTCAACTAACTCGATCAGATCCAAAATCTCAAACTCAGTACTATTATTCGTAAGCTTAACTTTTATATTTGCAATCGAGCGCTGAGAGTGGGGTGTTGCAACGATCCCTTCTGTGCTACCTAGCCAGTCATGCACACTATGGAAGTCTAATTGTTTACCATCAAAAGCTTGTTGGAAAGCGTTTTGGATAAGTTGACGAGACAGCGCTGCTGAACAGGGGCAAGTCGATGAGTAAGCAACGTCAAGCGCCAGTTCTAGCTTGTAAATACCATTTATCAAGGTCGCATCAAGGGTAATTGGGTATGATTTCCATCCCATTTTTTTGCTTAAAAGCGAAGGGCGTCTGATAGGCAATTCAAACTGCAGTGTTATTTTTGCACCTGTACTTAAGTCGCTATGCGTACTTAAAAAGTTATCTAACAACTGCTTTAGAGTTTTTGGTGTAAGTACTTGCTCACAAGAAAGTGTGTCAAGGGCAAGAAAGAGGCGTGACATGTGAATGCCTTTTGCGTCTTCTTTTTGCAAATTAACAAAAGCATCGGCTTTAGCTGTAACAGTAACTTGATTTAGGCCTTTGCTTTCTAATACTAAAGGCAACTCTATGTTACCCATGCCTACCCAGTCTAAAGTTCCTGTTTGTAACGCACTAGCACTGTGTGCAATGTCTGGCATGTTATTTTGCATCGACGCTCTCTTTTCTCACGACTTAAAAAACGGGCATATTACACGAAATCAGATTAAGTTGGGATGGTGCGCTTAAATCTATCCGCACTAAATTAGATGATTTGTGCATTTAGTGATACAGAGTCTCATTTTCGTTATCTAACGTTCCGCTTAGTGTGTGAAATCGAGTGAATGATCTGACCTAGCAATTTCTATACTCGCTTATTACTAGGGCTTTTGTATAATATTTACTTTGAGGGCTTGAAAAGCAATTCAGTCAGGCTCAAGCGGTAGAATATAAACTTGCCTGACAAGTGTTTAACAATGGTGAAGTAATAATATGACAGAAAATTCGTTTGGCTCATGGGCTCGAATTTTATCAAACTTGGTAGAAAAATACGGTAACAAGCGAGCATTTGCAATCGCTTATGCTTTTACGCTCTTCGTTGCAGTTATTCTATCTTGCATGTTTTACTATGTTGCATTAGGTGTAGTTGAAATTGTCGATATATCGGCACTCTTTTTCTTAACCGCTGTTATTGCACCGGCTCTCATCATGATGTCCGTTGCTGCAATGCGGGAGGTACATTCATCCAAGGCCTATTTGGAGTCGGCAACACAACAAGAAAAGATGCTGAACCAAACGCTAAAAGACAATATTAACCGTTTAAATAGTGAGATTGACGAGCGTAAAATTGCTCTGCATGCTAAACATCGCGCGATAGATGAATTAAGAAAAGAAATTGCAGAACGTAAAAAGACCCAACAAGAACTTGCGCAGCAAGGTATGTTACTACGAAGCATTGTTGATTCATCTCCTGATCTGTTCTATTACCGCGATGAAAACGGTGTATTCGCAGGCTGTAATAAGATGTTCGAATTAGTGATGGGCAAAAGCAGTGAAGAACTAATTGGTAAATCAGTCGAACAAATATATTCAGAGCAATATCTTCCAAAAGTACTTGAAACAGATAGTCAGGTATCAGAAACACAGCAACCATTAACACTTGACGTAGAGTATCCAGTTGAAGGCGAACCTCGTTGGTTTGAAATGCGCAAGCTGCCATTTATCAATGATAAAGGCGAATATATAGGCTTGTTGGCCTTTGGTCGTGATATTACCAGTCGTAAAGAAGCTGAGCAGGCGTTAGAAACCGCGTATAAAGATAAGGGTAAGTTTATTGCTACGCTAAGTCATGAATTAAGAACTCCGCTTAATGGTATTGTTGGTCTGACACGCATGATGTTAGACACCGATCTGACTGCGCAACAAAAAAGCTGGTGTAATACCGTGTTTTCAAGTGCAGAAACGCTTGGCAATATTTTTAACGACATCATTGATTTAGATAAAATTGACAGAGAGCAGTTAGATATAGCAACAGACAGTATCAATGTCTCTGATTTTATAAACGATGTGGTCAACTTTGCAGGCCTAATTGCTGACCAAAAGGGTTTAGAATTTACTATCAATCGTTCTGGAATCTTAGATGTTTATGCATTACTCGATCCGACACGTCTACGTCAGGTACTCTGGAATCTAATTAATAATGCAGTGAAGTTTACCCACAAGGGCAATGTTACGCTGGAATGTCGCCGTGAGAATCGAGATGATGGGCCATGGCTGACAATTAGCGTTATAGATACGGGGATGGGGATATCTGAAGATCAGCTTGAGCGGATCTTTGAGATGTACTACAAGGCTCCTGATGCATCGGGTAGCAATGCAATCGGCTCGGGCATTGGCCTTGCGGTTACTAAAGCTCTAGTTCAGGCTATGAAAGGAACGATAGCGGTCACTAGCCAAGAAGGTAAAGGTAGTCGTTTTGATGTTGAGATCCCGTTACAACTATGTAATGCACCGAAAGAACAAAGTTATGCTGGTAGAAGCTTGTACATTTTACTTGTTGAGGATGTGCCGTTAAACGCTGAAATTGCAACAAATCTATTAGAACAGCGAGGGCATGAAGTTATTTGGGCTGAAACAGGCGAGGATGCTCTCTCGTTTGTTGAAACTGAGGATGACCTAGATCTCATTCTCTTGGATATGCAGCTACCGGATATCAATGGTGATGTTGTCGCGCGACAAATAAGAGAAGACAGCCACTTTGATCACTTACCAATTGTTGCCTTAACCGCAAACGTTAGAAGCGCCGAGCAAGAGCTTGAGGGTATTAGTGTTCAGGGAGCTTTAGCTAAACCAATAAATACGACTAAGCTCGACAAAATGCTCGCTGAGTTATTTGGAATTGAGGCACAGAAAAACAAACAAAGTATCGATATTCGAGAAGCGTTATCACAACCTGAATACTCCGATTTAGATATAGAGACCATTTGCGACTTTGTTGAGTCTATGGGGGCTGCTGCATTCCAAAGAAGCTGTGACCTATTTACTAAGCTCAACCCTAAGTACTGTCAAGAGCTCAGAGAGGCGGTGGCACAAAATGATATCGAGGAATATGCTGCGGTTGCACATAAAGTTAAAGGTGCTGCTGGTTCGGTAGGGTTGCAACTTGCTCAATTACAAGCAAAGAAAATGGAATTAGGTTCAGAAGGTAAAGAAGAAGAGACGCTATTGAATTGGGTTTATGAGTTAGAGAAAAAAATAGAAGAAGGGCAAGAAGCCCTTCATCCATTAATTGCAAAACTCGCTGAAGATCAGTAAAAACGATTATTGAGCGTCGAGTTTACCAATGAAACGGTAACCTTCACCGTGAATTGTACTAATCAATTCAGGTGTATTGTTATCAGTTTCGAAATGCTTACGAATACGACGAATAGTAACGTCAACAGTACGGTCATTTGCGCGAAGTTCACGACCAGTCATGTGCTTGATAAGCTGCTCACGGCTAAAAATGCGGCCCGGCGAATCTAGCATTAGACGAAGTGCACGATATTCACCTTTTGGTAGACGCTTTGAATCGCCTGTTGGAGATGTTAAACAGCGACTGTTTTCATCTAACTCCCAACCATTAAAAGTAATAACGCCGTTGCTATCAATTGTTGACTCTTCTGCAGACGTGCCAGTACGAGAGATTAGGTTGCGAGCACGAATCGTTAGTTCACGCGGATTAAATGGTTTTGTGATGTAATCATCAGCACCAATCTCAAGACCAAGAATGCGGTCAACATCATTGTCACGACCTGTTAGGAAAATAAGGCCGATGTTTTTCTTCTGGCGTAATTCACGCGCCAAAATTAAACCATTTTTACCAGGAAGGTTGATATCCATGATTACAAGGTTTACATCATCATTTGATGTCAACTTGTCATGCATGTCATCGCCATCAATGGCTTCGATTACTTTGTAACCTTCCGCTTCAAATAAACTAACGAGGTTCAGTCGAGTTACGTCTTCATCCTCTACAATTAGAATGACTGGCGTTTGCATTATTAATTAACCTTTTCGGAATATATAATTTACAATGTGTCCGGACTTATATAATAAATCCGAATATTTAAGATTATAGGAGCTTATCCAATTGTTAACAAGTAAAATCAGTTGGGATGAAACTTGGATACGGCAAGCAGCCTTGAGCGCACGATGAAGTACTGTTTTTCTAGTGCTTGCTTATTTATATACAGTCGAATTTTGCTCCCTTCTTGGACCAAAGAAGCAATCCCGCCTCTTTCTAAAAACTCAATACTTTCGCCCACGGTCAACATGTTTGACTCTATTGTATCGGTCCAAGCGGACAGTATATCATTTTCGCTAGTTTCATCAATGTATGTGATATCGCAAGCACTGGAAAGTTCCCTATAACTCCACGTTTTTTTTGCTTCTACGAGCTTAATTGGTTTACCTCGCACATTTAGCTTTGTTGCACTTTTTAGTTCAGAAGCTGGTCCTGACTTAAGTGAATAGAAGCAAAATTGAATACTAGTCTTTGTATTTTCGTCGGGAAACTCGACGAATTTTGCCATCTGATAGAGAAAAGCAGAACGAACTTGGTCTGGTGACTTTGCAGTTGTATTTACCGAGACAAATAAAAGCAAAATAACTAGATTAATCAACCTCATTTTAGATTACCCGAAAGAGGAAGAGTTATAATAAATTTAGCTCCTTGGCTAAACTCTTCATCTAAAGTGATCGAGCCTCCCAGTGCTTGGGTTACTAGGTTATAAACCAAGTGCATACCTAGGCCGCTTCCTCCCTCACCTCTACGAGTTGTAACAAACGGATCGAAGATGCGTTTTTTAATTGCTTTGGGTACACCCATTCCGTTGTCCGCATATTCAATAGCAAGTTGTCCCATTGATGGTTTCACAGTAATTGAAATGGAATTGTTTTGTTGGTCTTTAAAGCCGTGGAGTAAGGAATTAGATATAAGCTGCTCTAGCACTTGTTGTAATGGTCCTGCTTTACTTTCGATTGCAAGTCCAGAGTCACAGTCAATAGTCACTTCAGGTTGCTTTGTGGAGAGTTCAGCTCGCATAGATGCTACGACTTCAGTAAGTAGGTTTGACAAATCTATTCGTGAGTTCACTTCCAGATCTTGACTTACGGCAAGGCGTTTAAAGCTAGAAACTAGCTCAGCCGCTCGGTTTAGGTTGCGGTAGATGAGATCAAGATTTTCAATTCCATCGCTAACAAAGCGCTCTAACTGCTTGGAAGTCAGAGACTTTGTTTGAAACGCTTCGCGAATATCGGATAATTTATCTCTTAACAGCGTAGAACCTGTGATCCCCAAACCGATAGGGGTATTTACCTCGTGGGCAACACCGGCCACCATTTGCCCCAGCGAGGCCATTTTTTCGTTCTCGATGATTTGGTTCTGGTATTGATGCATTCGCTCTAAAGCGTTCAGTAATTCTTGATTGGCTTCTCGTAGGGCAATCGTGCGCTGATTCACTTTTTCTTCTAAGCTCTGATTTAGTTGTTTTATTTCTTGCTTATCGGCTTTATGACGCTCAAGCTGGTTTTCGGTGCGCGCAAGCATAATATTTAAGTTATTAGCCAGTACATTTAATTCTGAGATATTGCTGCCTGGCGCTCTGGCACTATAATTATGATTTTTGGAAACGTCTTGCAGTAGTGAGGAAAGTTCTTCAATTGGCGTAGCGATGCGCTTTTGGATCCCCCTAGATACGAGTAAAACAAGAACAAGGACAAACAAGGTGAGTGCAATATCTACCAGTATTTTTTTATTAATATAGTTAGAAAGCCGCTCAAGTCCCCCGCGAACATAAACGTAACCTTCAATATTGCCCTCATAAATTACAGGTTTAATCAATTCAATATAATCTTCCGAGACCTTCGGGATTTTTAACTCCTCTATTTGATTCACTTTGAGTGGCACTGGCGGCGTACGACTAGCATTATAGCTGGTGAAAAATACCGGACTATTGGTTACATCATCCATAGCATAAATATGGATATTTTTGATGATATCTACATTTTGGAAAGACTTAAGGCGTGCATCTTCGGTTTTCCGATCATCGAATAAAATTGTGATCTGAGAGTTGAACGCAACGATGTCGGCTATCATCTCTATTTTGTTGATGATAAGTTGTTTTTGTTCTTTTACATCGAGGTAAGTGGAAATAGATATGGATAAAGAGAGGCACAGCGCGGTTACAAGCATCACTGCGCTGATCAATACTTTTCTTATGCTTGTTTTTGTTAATTGCTTACTCATTCTTATTCCAGCTGTATGATCAGCCTTAGCTGTGGCTACAGAGCTTTTGAGATCCAATAACTCATTATAATAAAGTAGAGCAAATCTTTGAAAATGAAAAGATAAAAGGTGGGGTTGAGTTAAGGTTTACCTGATATAGGCAAGTAAACCTTAGAGTTAGTAAACTATTGCGCTTTGTAGATGGCGAATTTAGTGTTTTTAGTGACAACCTCAAACTGTTCAAACTGAGCTTCTAAAATAGGAGGGTATTTTAAGAAGCTATTGGCAACCAGCTGAATATTAGACTTGGTATCCATATGACGCTTGATGTTATGTAGAAATTGCTCTGCAATATCATAATCTGTTGAAAGGCCCGTATGAAATGGAGGGTTGCTCAAAATAAGGTTGAATTTACCGCTCAATTCATTCAAACCATCGCTAAGTAGCAAGGTTGCACTGAGGTTGTTTAAAGCTAGGGTCTGCTGCGTGGCAAACAGTGCAAGTGCATTGACATCTAAACAGGTGAATTTAAGTGTTGGGCTGTTCAATAAGGCGTAGCAGGCAATAAGCCCTGCACCGCAGCCAAAATCTAACACTTTACCTTTATAGGGAAGGGTGACATTTTCTAGTAATAGTTGAGTACCAGCGTCGAGTTTCCCATGATTAAATACACCAGGCAAACTTGCGGCAGTAAACTCGGTTTTGGCGATACGCACCGAAAATGTCTGTACATAATGGCTTACATCAAAACTTGGGTTGGCAGTAAGCTTATCAAATTCATATAAAATGCAGTGTTTTGCGCTTTCTAATTTATAACAGTGTGCGGCGTGATCTTTAAGTTGTTTCTCCGCACTCTTCACCCCACTTTTGTTTTCGCCAACAACGAGTAACCTAGTTTCAGCTGTGCTCAAGCGGCGGATATTATCAAATACCATTTGCGCTTCGGGTTTTGACTTAGGGTAATAATAAATAACTAAATCAATGTCCTGTAGTTGGGGTAGTTGATGATCTACATAGCTCTTAACATCGGCGACTTTATCGGCGTGCAGGTGGTCTGCAAAATCGAAACTAAACGCATGAATTGTCGAATTTGGATTAAGCGCTTTTAATTCACGTAGGAAGCCATCGCGCTGATGGTTAATAACCAGAATATTGTTGGCAATAAGCTCTTCTTCGTTACGAAGTAGTAATAAACTCGGGTTGGTAAACTGCAACGCTAGCTCCTAGTGAATGTACTCAAATAGATGGGCATGAAGCAGCTTGTTGAGCCGCTCCATAATAAAGAGGGGTTGTTTAGCTAATACGCTCGAACATTAAGTCCCAAACGCCATGACCTAAACGATGGCCTCGTTGTTCAAACTTAGTAAGCGGTCTAAAATCTGGGCGAGGAACATAGTCATTGCTTTGCGACTGGTTTTTATAGCCAGGAGCTGCACTCATCACTTCAAGCATATGCTCGGCATAATTTTCCCAGTCAGTTGCCATATGGAACACGCCACCTACTTTAAGCTTTTGGCGTATTTTTTCAGCAAATTCCAGTTGTACAATACGACGTTTGTGGTGACGTTTTTTATGCCATGGATCAGGGAAGAATAGCTGTAATTTAGCAAGGCTGCCATCTGCGATACAATCCGCTAAGATTTCAACTGCATCATGTTCAAAAACACGTAAGTTAGTGATGCCCTGTTCATCTGCATCCATCAAGCAAGCACCTACACCTGGACGGTGTACTTCTATGCCAATAAAGTTTTGTTGTGGGTTATTTTTTGCCATCTCAACGAGCGACTTACCCATACCAAATCCAATCTCAAGAACGACTTCATTGCTGTTGCCAAATACTTGTGTAAAGTCTAGTAAGCCTTGCTGATGCTCCAGTCCCATCGTTGGCCAGCACTTTTCTAGCGATGCTGCTTGGCCTTTAGTAAGACGTCCTTCACGCTTAACAAAGCTACGCACTTTTCTGATGTACTTGCCTTCTTCCTGCGCCTGTTCGAGCGCACTTTTGCTTGATTCGTTCATGGTCATTTCTATGCTCGTGAAATTGGTCGCACATTATCGTCATTCAGTTGGCAATAAACAAGTATAGAGTGAAATTTTACGTGGTGACTATTAAAGCAATTGTGATTACACTGGCGGCTTTTGTAGCAAGTACTAGTCAGGTTTATGAAAGTTAGCCAGCAACAAGCTAAATGGTTTGGTGAGCAAGTTGTGTCTTGGTATCACCTTCATGGTAGAAAAACACTGCCGTGGCAACTCGGAAAAACACCGTATAAAGTATGGATTTCTGAGGTGATGTTACAGCAAACTCAAGTAACTACAGTTATTCCTTATTTTGAGCGCTTTATGGCGCGCTTCCCAACAGTAATTGCATTGGCCGATGCACCGGAAGATGAAGTATTACACCATTGGACTGGGCTTGGTTATTACGCCAGAGCAAGGAACCTTCATAAAGCTGCAAAGGTGGTCAGAGATAGCTATAACGGTGAATTCCCACGAACGTTAGAAGCGGTGATGGACTTACCGGGCATTGGTCGCTCTACCGCAGGCGCGATACTCTCTCTTGCGCTTGGTCAGCATCATCCGATACTCGATGGTAATGTTAAGCGGGTACTGGCTCGGTTTTATATGGTTGAGGGCTGGTACGGAGTAAAAAAGGTCGAAAATCAGTTATGGTCTTTGAGTGATGCCGTCACGCCAAGCGGTGATGTAAGAGCGTTTAATCAGGCTATGATGGATTTAGGTTCAGGCGTGTGTACTAGAAGTAAACCAAACTGTGATGTTTGCCCACTTGTTGAGGAATGTTCGGCGTTCAAAAATAATCGTGTTAAAGAATTTCCCAATCCCAAACCCAAGAAAGAGAAACCAAAAAAGCGTACTCACCACTTAATAATTAAATGTGGTGATAAAGTGCTGATGGAGAAGCGCCCTTCAAGTGGAATATGGGGTGGGTTATTCGGCTTTTTTGAGTTTGCAGAGCGAAATGAATTAGACGAGTTTATTAAGCAGCAAGAACTTAAACTTGAATGTACAAATACACTTGAACCCTTTGTGCATATTTTTACGCATTTTGAGTTAACTATTACCCCCGTGGTTGTGGAAGTAAAAAGCATGCCAGATTGTGTACATGATCAGCAACTGTTGTGGTTCGATACTCATAACCCGCCAGAGGTTGGGCTCGCTGCACCGACTAAAAAGTTGGTTAAAGTATTAACCGCAATAGGGTAAACTGACACTATCACTGGTGCTGACTCTCATTGAGTGCACGATTAAAATTGAAGAGGTAGATACTCATGGCACGTACGGTATTTTGTCAAAAGTTACAAAAGGAAGCGCCTGGACTGGATTTTCAACTGTATCCAGGAGAAGTTGGTGAACGTATATTTAATAATATCTCCAAAGAAGCTTGGCAGCAATGGCAACATAAGCAAACCATGCTAATTAACGAAAAGCATCTTAATATGATGGATCCTGAGCATAGGCAAATGCTTGAAGAGCAGATGGTCGGCTTTTTGTTTGAAGATAAAGAAGTCGAAATTGAAGGCTACAGACCACCAGAAAAATAAAGGTCGCATCAGCGACCTTTTTATAGCTCATAAACTGCTAGGGGACAATTAATACTCTCTATCCACAGAAAGTTTAGCTAGTCCTATAAGCGCTTCTTTATGTACTGAATCAGGTAAAACGCTCAATTGTGCAATTGCTTTTTGGGCTTCTTCTTGGGCTTTGGCCATCGTGAAGTCAAGTGCTTTGGTCTCGGCTAGTGTTGCTAAAATATCTTCAAGATAATCAAGTCCATTACCACTTTCTATTGCTGTTCTGATCTGGGCTGTTTGCTGGGCATTTGCATGCTGCATCGCATAAATAAGTGGAAGCGTAGGTTTCCCCTCGGCGAGGTCATCGCCAATATTCTTGCCCAGCAACTCTGCGTTAGCACTATAGTCAAGAATATCGTCTACAAGCTGGAAGGCTGTGCCTAAATGCATACCGTAGAGCTTGAGTGCTGTTTTAATTTCGTCTGATTGCTGTAACACTACAGCGGGTAGTAAAGTAGCAGCTTCAAATAGCTTTGCCGTTTTACTGTAAATAACCTGCATATAACTCTTTTCGGTTGTATCTGGGTCATTACAGTTCATTAGCTGTAACACTTCGCCCTCAGCGATAATATTGGTTGCATCCGCTAGGATCTGCATGACTTCCATATTTCCAAGACCAACCATCAACTGGAACGAGCGAGTGTAGATAAAATCACCAACCAATACGCTTGCCGCATTTCCAAATTCTGCATTTGCGGTTGGTTCTCCACGGCGCAGCGCCGACTCATCAACCACGTCATCATGGAGTAAAGTTGCTGTGTGAATAAACTCTACAATTGTCGCTAGCGTGATATGTTTATCACCTTCGTAACCTAATGCTCGCGCGGCCAAAAGGGCTAACATTGGGCGGATACGTTTTCCTCCGCTATTTACAATGTATAAACCTAGCTGTTTTACAAGTGCAACATCAGATTGCATTTGTTTATGAATAAGTTGGTTGACGTCAAGCATATCTTGCTCAACCAAATTTTGGATAGTTTTTATATCCATTGCGCTCCGAGCCAATCTATTAACCGAAAATGAATAAACTTGGCGATTGTACTACAAAAAAATCATCGACTCGATAAATTGTCGTAGTTGCTTATAAAAAAACGTTTTTATGCTTACTTTTTGTGCTTTTAATGGTTGCGTAAAGGCTGAAATAGGTACGGTGAATTCTCATTTTGGTACTATATTAGGTAAACTATAGATTCGCTTATTGTCTGATGAATTGAGAGAAAAAAGAGCTTGGCTTTGACATTTTTTTGACTAGAATAGGGGAAAATATTTTATTGCCCTCATACGAGCTAAATTTTATTCACTTTCTTCAAATTTACTCTTGCGCCAAGATACGCATTAGCGTAAACTTCGCGCCCTATTGAAGAATATTAAGTTGCGTCGATTTGAGGGCGCACAGACGGAGTTAATTATGTACGCGGTTTTCCAAAGTGGTGGTAAACAGCACCGTGTGACTGAAGGTCAAACAATTCGTTTAGAAAAGCTAAACGTTGAAACTGGTGCAGCAGTTGAATTTGATTCAGTACTTCTAATTGCTGATGGTGAAAAGATCGAGATCGGTGCACCGTTTGTTAACGGTGGTAAAATTACAGCTGAAGTTGTATCTCACGGTCGTGGCGAGAAGATTAAGATTGTTAAGTTTAGACGTCGTAAGCATTCTCGTAAGCAGATGGGCCACCGTCAGTGGTTCACTGAAGTTAAAATCACTGGCATTAGCGCTTAATTTTTAGAGGTACAGAGAGATGGCACATAAGAAGGCAGCTGGTAGTACTCGTAACGGTCGCGATTCAGAAAGTAAACGCTTAGGTGTTAAACGTTTTGGTGGCGAGTCAGTTTTAGCGGGTAACATCATCGTTCGTCAGCGTGGTACACGTTTCCACGCAGGTACTAACGCAGGTATCGGTAAAGACCACACAATCTTCGCAAAAGCAGACGGTAAAGTTGTTTTTGAGCAGAAAGGTCCTTTAAACCGTAAATACGTTAGCATCGTTGCTGAGTAATCGGTATTAAATACTAAAAAACCCCGCTTAGGCGGGGTTTTTTGTTTTCAGCACATCAATTACCAAATTAGCTATATCAAGGCGTATTAATACAATTGGTATTAGGAGCGATTTGTCGCTGCTGCTATAATGATGTAGTGAATTCAGGCAGAGTTAAAGAGTTTAAACCATGAAGTTTGTCGATGAAGTAGAGATTAGAGCGGAAGCCGGAGATGGAGGCAGTGGTGTCGTTTCATTCCGCCGCGAAAAGTTTGTGCCAGATGGTGGCCCAGACGGAGGTGATGGCGGTGATGGCGGGAGTGTATTCCTTGAGGCTGATGAAAACTTAAATACGCTTATCGACTATCAATTTGAACGCTTTCACCGAGCCGAGCGCGGCACTAATGGTCAAGGCCGAAACTGCACCGGTAAGAAAGGCCAGGACTTAGTACTTAAAGTACCAGTTGGTACAAGAGTGACTGATGTTGATACTGAAGAGTGTTTAGGTGATTTGACCAAGCATGGACAAAAGCTGATCGTAGCGAAAGGTGGGTACCATGGTCTTGGTAATACGCGTTTTAAGTCAAGTACGAATCGTGCACCAAGACAGAAAACGCTAGGTACTCAAGGTGAAGTTCGTAACCTTCGCCTAGAATTAATGCTGCTTGCAGACGTCGGCTTATTAGGGCTGCCAAATGCTGGTAAATCTACATTTATTCGCAGTGTATCTGCTGCTAAACCAAAGGTCGCTGACTATCCATTTACCACACTAGTGCCTAACTTAGGTGTTGTGAGACCTGAAGCGAGCAAGTCATTTGTAATTGCTGATATCCCAGGGCTAATCGAAGGTGCTGCGGACGGTGCGGGTCTTGGTATTCGTTTCTTAAAGCACTTAGAGCGCTGTCGAGTGTTATTACACATTATTGATGTAATGCCGGTTGATGGTAGTGATCCTGTTGAGAATGGCTTCGCTATT
Source organism: Pseudoalteromonas sp. S2755 (assembly GCF_005886535.1). GTDB lineage: Bacteria > Pseudomonadota > Gammaproteobacteria > Enterobacterales > Alteromonadaceae > Pseudoalteromonas. The sequence goes on along the minus strand of NZ_PNDS01000039.1, from coordinate 39,991 downwards.
ATTAACGAACTGCATCAATACAGCCCTAAATTAGCGGAAAAGCCTCGTTGGTTAGTGCTAAATAAAGTGGATTTGTTGCTTGAGGAAGAAAGAGAAGAAGTATGCGCCCGTATTGCTGAAGAGCTAGACGCAGAAAATTTTTACATGATCTCAGCTGCAAACAAGCTAAATACACAGCCTTTGTGTTTTGATATCATGAACCTTCTTGAAAGCATGCCAAAAGATAAATTTGAAGAAGAGCAGCAAGAAGAAGTTGAATTTAAGTGGGACACATACCACAGACATGCAACTAAAAATGATAAGAGCGATGATGACGACTGGGATGATTGGGATGACGACGACTACGATGTTGAAGTTATTTACGAGCGTTAAGTTACATTGAATTTACTCTAGAGGCCTATTATATGGGCCTTTTTTATGCCCCTTTGAATCTCATATTACTTCAACTCAGTATTCTCGCCGTAATTGTGTTGAAGGTGATATACTAACCAAACATCTTGCATGCTAACTGTGTGTGAAAACTAATACTAAAATACTATAAAGGTGCGTTGTGGTAATTTCAATGATAGCTGCGATGGCAAATAACCGTGTTATCGGAAAAGATAACGATATGCCGTGGCACTTGCCTGCAGATCTTCAACATTTCAAAAAGGTTACGCTAGGTAAGCCTGTAGTTATGGGTCGAAAAACATTTGAGTCTATTGGTAGGCCGCTGCCGGGCCGTAGAAACATAGTGATATCTAGAAATCTTGGCTACACTAAAGAGGGTATAGAAGTGGTCACTTCGCCTGAAGCCGCACTGAGTGCAGTTGAAGGTAGTGACGAAATTATGATAATTGGCGGTGGTCATATTTATGACATATTCTTACCTTATGCTCAGCGGCTCTATTTGACCTTCATCGATTTAGAAGTTGATGGGGATACTCAATTTCCTGACTACGAGCAAGTTGCTGAATGGGAAGTGCTTGAAACTGAGTGTAACAAACCTGATGAGAGAAATAACCATAGTTATAAATTCGTAACTCTGAACAAAAAACTATGAGTTTCTTGCTAACAATTGTTTAGGTTGCTAAAATATAGCCAGTTATATGCTACGAATAAAGTATTAAAGGGTCTGTGTAATGAAATTAACTACCGTGCTACTGTCAGCTTCTATCGCTGTTGCAGCTTTTTCTTTTAGCAAACCAGTAAGTGCAAACGATCAGTTGGCGCTTTCTATATGTGAGTATATCGCCGCGGACGATAAAAATCGCATTCGTAATGCTTTGAAAACATCACGCCTTAAAATGCGTAATGTTTACGATGCAATCCAGTGCAACGGTAATAACTTACTTAGACATGCAATTGCTAGCAACGCAGTCGATTCGGGCGAGTACATTATTAAAAGTATTCCAAAAAGCGCGCTAGAAGACGGTAAAGATTTAGCATGGGCTGAGTCAAACCACGGTGGTTCAGCATTGATCGCTGTCATCAAAGAGCGTGCAGGCCTTTAATTGTAAAGTTTACGCAATATGAAAGAGCCCTTATTAGGGCTTTTTTTGTGCCTGAGCTCTAATAAATATATATTTGAGATCAAAGGCCTCACTAATTCTACTTATTTATTTTTTTGATTAGAATCAGCTTCCTTCCAATTTTTGTAATAAATTTCTGCTAAGGCTCTTGAGAAATCGAGCAATCGTGCCAATACTATTGTTAAGGGTAAACGCAAAAGAAGGATTGCATATGAAGATTAATTTATCTGGCCATCACGTAGATGTAACCGATGCTGTTAAAAACCACGTTCATGAAAAGTTTGCCAAGATCGCTAACCATTTCCCGTCGTTGTTATCCCTAGACATCATCGTCAGCAAAGAACACAAACAATTTTACACGGAGATAAGTACGAACTACGCAGGTAGCCGAATATCGGTAAAAGGTGAAGACGAAGTGATGTATCCCGCTATTGCTAAAGCGTCTAAAAAGCTCGATGCAGCTTTGAAGCACCGAAAAGGCCAGTTAAAAGCCAATAAACATCAGAAGCCGGTGAGTACAACGCCACCTATTGCGCATGAGATTATTCAAGAAATGGAGCTGAAATAATCTTAGTTTCAGATAAACATCAGGCCCTACGGGGCCTTTTTTGATACACTTCCTCAATCATCCTAGCTAGTCTTAATTACGAGCATATGCCAAATTACCAAGAAATTTTAGAACAGGCTGCGCAGCGAGTTCAACCGTTGTTACGCCAAGGCAAAGTTGCTAACTATATTCCCGCTTTAGCTGAGCAGCCATTAGAACAATTTTCTGTTTCACTGCATACGGTAGATGGCGAAACTTATAGTGCCGGAAATACTGAAGCTAGATTTACGATCCAATCAGTATCTAAAGTAATGACATTGACGTTGGCGTTACAGCGCTATGGCGACGAGCTTTGGAGTCGGGTAGGGAAGGAGCCTTCGGGTACTGCTTTTAACTCGTTAACTCAGCTTGAGTTCGAAAATGGTATCCCAAGAAACCCTTTTATAAATGCAGGTGCTATTGTAACTTGTGATGCACTTTACTCTCGTTTATCCGCTCCAATTCATACCATGCTAGAAAGCTATAGAGCGATGTCTGGTAACGACAAGCTGTGTATTAATAAGGTTGTGGCGCAGTCTGAGTATGATCACAGGTATAGAAATGCGGCGATGGCTTATTTGATGAAGTCATTTGGTAATTTTAATAATGAAGTTGAGGACGTGTTGTGGTCATATTTCAACTTTTGCGCAATTGAAATGAATACCACTGAGTTGGCGAAGTCATTTTCGTACCTGTCTAGTCAGGGATATTGCAACTTATCAAAACAGCGGATACTTACCAAAAAACAAACCAAGCAAATGAACTCGCTGTTATTTACGAGTGGTCTTTACGATGCCGCAGGTGACTTTGGTTATCGAGTAGGGATGCCTGGTAAGTCGGGTGTCGGAGGAGCAATAATCGCTATCGTACCTAACCGTTTTACAATTTCGGTATGGTCACCTGGACTTGATAAAGTTGGTAATTCTTTGGCTGGGATTGCAGCATTAGAGTATCTATCCAACGAACTTGGTACTGCTATTTTTTAAAGCCAAGGTATTTATACCAGCCAAGTTATAGAACATAAAAATAGCGACTGTAGTCGCTATTTTTACCAATCTTAAACGGTCTAAGGAGCGTTATTGTTCCCAGTATGATTGCTCTAGTGAGTCTTCACGCTCAGGTAGGCCTCTAGATAGCCTTGGTGAATGCTGAACGAGCACCTCATAGCTTGCACGGTTTGCATATTTACTTATCTGTGCCAGCGATGAATAAGTAATTGCACTTTGTTCATGTTTTGCTGAGTTTGGTACATTCAGCTTATGGTATTCATTGGCACAAATATCATGCAGAACAGCGGCAAGAGCGCAGTCACCGGCACCATTAGTATTCTTGATGATGTCTGGTCCACCCATATAAGGAGCGGTATGGCTGTATGCTCTGATAGGGTTCTCACATTGGGCTTTTTTCATTGCGCGTGAGAATTCGTAGCGATTAAATTCAGGAATAGCGCCAGGCAGTAATGGGTATTCAGTCACACGCTTGCAGCAGTCATCAACATAACCCGCCATAAATAGCCCCTTAGGGCCCGCAGTACAAATGACCATGTCAACCCAGTCCAATGCTTTATCCGCGGCGAGAAGTGGATCGCTAAAGCCTGTTATCGCTTCCCCTTCTTCTTCGTTCATCGCAAGGATATCAACATGTTTAGCAACGAAGTCAGCCCACCATTTTGGGTCTTGTTCAATTAAGAACTTAGTGCCAAGTGTTAATACTACGGGTATGCCAGCATTATTGGCATACTCAACCGCCTGCATCGTCGCTTGTGTCATGGTTTCATCGCCACTCGTACGCATCAAGTAAGCGCTGATCACTAATGCCGAGGATTCTTCGATAAGCGTTTGGCAAATAGACTCAGGACGTAGGTGGTTCATTAATCCTGCGCTGATAGCAAAAGTACGCTCACCACTATCATCAATAAGTGTAAAGCAACGACCAATGGGACCATCAACTGGCTGCAAGTAGTCCAGATCCACTCGGCTTGAGGTGTTACATAAAAATTTATAGGCGTAGCTGCCAATCTTTATGTTTTCACTCATCACCCCAAGTAGGACTGAGCGGTCATCTGCTAGCACCGAATAGTTGTGCATGGTGTTACCTATGGTACCGCCGGCAAATTCATAGTCGATCATGTCATCACGTTTTAGCCTATCATAAAGGGCGTTGGTGACATCATTGTCTATCACTTGTGACATACCACGCTGTAAGTGGAATTCATCAAGAAAAGCTTGATCCACTTTCGCTTCGATATCAACGACGATTTGATCTATACCACAGATATAGCTCCTTTTTAGCCGATCATCAGCGTGTAACTGGTTAATAAGCGGATCTTTATCTTCCACCGGAAAATAGTGTTTATGCCTACGGCGTCCCGGAAATTTCATATTCTACCCGTGTGTTTTTGAGCTTACGAAATAAAAAAAGCGGCGAATTATAGCGTAAATCCAACCCTGTGAGCCACGGCAAAATTGCGAAAATTATCAATAATGTCCGCAAAATATTAAAAAGATGTTGGTAACATCCTGAGTTTGCTTATAAAAGCAGCTGTATTGGTGACTATGATTATTTAAGAATAGCAGCTTAACCAGAGCTCTGCTGGAGGTGATATACTCCATTTTAGATGAGGAAGACAATAAAATTACCATGTCAGAAGTAAAAGATGATCAATATTGGATGAAAGTGGCGTTAGCTTTTGCTGACAAAGCTGAAGCCGAAAACGAAATTCCTGTCGGCGCTGTTGTAGTGAAAGATGGTGAAATGATAGCTGCGGGTTGGAACCGTTCAATTATCTGTCATGATCCTTCGGCTCACGCTGAAATGATTGCCATTCGAGAAGCTGGCAAAGTCGTTGAAAATTACCGGCTGATTGGTTGCACTTTATATGTGACGCTTGAGCCATGTCCTATGTGTGCCGGTTTACTGGTCCATAGTCGCTTAAGCAGAGTAGTGTTTGGGGCATCTGACGCAAAAACGGGCGCTGCTGGTTCGATAATGAACCTGTTACAACATGAAAATCTCAACCACCAACTAGAAGTTACATCGGGCGTACTGGGTGAGACATGTGGCGAAAAGCTGTCTGCATTTTTTAAGCGCAGACGCCAAGAGATTAAAGCGGCAAAAAAATTGAAAAACGGTAGTACTTAGGGCTGTACTACCGCTGTGGCTGATTTTGCATCCCTTTGCTCTTCCATTTGGATTAGCGCAAAAATACGATGGCGCAGGAGCATTTTGCGATGTGCATTTTTCATCATGACACGACGGCGATTTGGCGACGTGTATTTAGTGTTACGTTTAAATTGATGATTCCGACGTCTTCTCAACATAGAACCTCCGAATGTGAGAGATTAGTTGGGGAAACTCCCCAGATATAAATTTAGTATAAATACGCTATGCTTGTGACAGATTTATGACCTTTTGAAGCATTTATCAAGCCAGTTTAGTAAATATTAATTACTGTTGCTTTTCGACTTCTCTGACTTTGTCTGGATTATCAACAGGAGTCGTTTGCGAAGAGGCTTTACTGCTGTCAGGTAGGAGTGCACCGTTATCTTCCAACCACACGAGTGCATCATAATAGCGGCGGATATTATCTACATATGTTACCGCGACATCACCACGAGCATATCCATATCTTGTATTTCGATAGTAGCGCTTTTTAGTAAGTAGTGGTAGTCGTTTTTTAACGTCAGCCCAGTTATTCGGATCGCCTCCTTGATCTGCAGTAATGCTACGCGCATCTCGCACATGACCCCAGCCCACATTGTAAGAAGCAAGGGCAAGCCAAGTACTATCGGGCTGCTGTATTTCTTCAGGCATACGGTCAAATAAAATACGTAGGTATTTGGCGCCACCTTCAATATTTTGCTGGGCATTGAGACGATTTGTCACGCCAACTCTTTTAGCTGTGGGTTGCGTTAACATCATGATACCGCGGACCCCTGTAGGAGACTTAGCTCTGGGATCCCACATCGATTCTTGATAGCTGACCGCAGCAAGTAGACGCCAATCGATATTGTGCTGTTTCGAATAACTTTTAAACCACTTGAGATAGGTTGGTAGGGTACTATGTACAGCTTCGACAAAGGCTAAGGTGTTTACATAATTAAACTCTTCGATATGACCAAAATACTTCTCTTCAAGCGTGGCCAGAAAGTTGTTTTGTTGTACTCGCGCGAAAAATGCAGGTAGCAACGCATATAACGAATCGTCTTTTTCGTTACGCATCATCCACGCCACATGTTCATCTTTTGTAACTGAAAACGCAATACTGACGGTCGGGTGATAGCGCCTAAATAGGGCCAGTGAATGTGAGTCTGTAATGGTATAGTCAATCTCTCCATCAATGATAGCCTGAAGCAGCTCTTCCTCACCTTTATCTGAGACAACCTCCCAGCTCAAATGAGGGTGGCTTGTTTTAGCTTCTTCAAGCGCGATAACATGGTTGCTGTGCGCAAGTACAGTAATTGGCGCTTTAATATCATCAAAGTCTCTTGGCCACTCTCTGCCTTGTTTGTACACGAGCTTTTGACTGATCATTCTATACGTTGGGCCAAAACGATATTTTGCTGTTCTTGATGGGTGAAAGCTCACCGCGGAGGCAACGATATCTAGGTCTCCGGCATCTAGCCGTGCAAATAACTCATCTAGATTAAAGTAAGGAACGATGTGTAATTCAACACCAAGCTCATTGGCAAATTCACTCGCCAGTTCATATTCAAACCCTTGTTCTCCAGTAGTACCTTGGTAGTAGTTTCCCGGGCCCGCAAGCGTGCCAACACGTAATACCTTATTTTGTTTTACATGTTGCAACTGATTAAGAGGGGCTTTGTCGCACCCAACTAAACAGATGACAACAAAGCACATAAAGACGTATTTAAACATGACCTAGGTTCTCTTTTGCGCTTGAAATCTCAACTTACCGCAGCAAAATCATAATTGCAAAAGCCGAATTAACTTAAGGTTATGATAGATTTGCATGATATTTTCTAGTTTTGACAAATTAGTGTTAATTCCGCGCGCTATTTCCACTATAATGAGCGCCCAAAGATATCGTTCAATCCTTAACCCCGGATGAAAATACCTATGTTAATCCTACGTGGTGCACCTGCACTTTCAGATTTCAAAGTCCAAAAGATCCTTAAAACCTGCGCTGCAGCTCAATTACCTGTTACCAATGTTTATGCCGAGTTCATGCATTTTGCTGATCTAACGGCTGAGCTTTCAGAGGCTGAGTTAACTAAGCTCAACAGCCTGTTAAAGTACGGACCGACTATTACGGAGCACACGCCAGAGGGCAAACTGATCTTGGTAACACCAAGGATCGGAACTATCTCTCCTTGGGCTTCTAAAGCGACAGATATTGCAAACAACTGTGGTCTTACGCAAGTACACCGTGTTGAGCGTGGTATTGCTTATTATGTTGAGGGTGAACTAACACAAGCTCAGTTCGACGAAGTTGCACAGTTACTTCATGACCGCATGACCGAATCTGTGCATGCAGAGCTTGATGATGCAGCTAAATTATTCCGCACGGAAGCGCCTCGTCCAATGTCTTCAGTGGATATTCTTGGCGGCGGCCGTGAAGCACTTGCGGTTGCGAACGTTGAGCAGGGCTTTGCACTTGCCGATGACGAAATCGACTACTTAGTAGAGAGCTTTGAAAAGCTGGGCCGTAACCCTAATGACATCGAACTGTTTATGTTCGCTCAAGCAAACTCTGAGCACTGTCGTCACAAAATTTTCAACGCTGATTGGACTATCGATGGTGTAGAACAGCCTAAGTCGCTGTTTAAAATGATTAAAAACACCTATGAAACCAATAGCGACAACGTACTTTCGGCGTATAAAGATAACGCCGCGGTAATGACCGGCTCTAAAGCGGGTCGTTTCTTCCCAAATACTGACGGCGAATACGCTTACCACGAGGAAGATATCCACATTCTGATGAAAGTGGAAACGCACAACCACCCAACGGCGATTGCCCCATTTTCTGGCGCATCAACAGGTTCAGGTGGTGAGATCCGCGATGAAGGTGCAACCGGTCGAGGTTCTAAACCAAAAGCGGGTTTAGTTGGCTTCACGGTTTCTAACCTTCGTATTCCGGGTTTTGAGCAACCTTGGGAAACTAACTTTGGTAAACCAGGGCGTATCGTTAATGCATTAGACATCATGCTTGATGGCCCACTTGGTGGCGCTGCATTTAACAACGAATTTGGTCGTCCAAATCTATTGGGTTACTTCCGTACTTACGAAGAAAAAGTAGAAAGCCATAATGGCGCGGAAGTACGTGGTTACCACAAGCCAATCATGATCGCTGGTGGTTTAGGTAACATCCGTGAAGATCACGTGCAAAAAGGCTCAATCCCTGTAGGTGCTAAGCTAATCGCACTTGGTGGTCCTGCAATGAACATCGGTCTTGGCGGTGGGGCTGCTTCATCAATGGCATCTGGCCAATCAAACGAAGATTTAGACTTTGCTTCTGTTCAGCGTGAAAACCCAGAGATGGAACGCCGTTGTCAGGAAGTGATCGACAAATGTTGGCAGCTTGGTGATGATAACCCAATTGCGTTTATTCACGATGTGGGCGCGGGGGGGTTATCAAATGCATTTCCTGAGCTTGTCGACGACGGCGGCCGTGGTGGTAAGTTCCAGCTGCGTAACATCCCGAACGATGAACCAGGCATGGCACCACACGAAATCTGGTGTAACGAGTCGCAAGAGCGTTATGTATTGGCAGTTGCAGCTGAAGACTTTGCTCGTTTTGAAGCAATTTGTAAGCGTGAGCGCGCACAATATGCGGTAATTGGTGAAGCGACAGAAGAGCGTCATCTAACAGTCGCTGATAGCCACTTTGATAATAATCCTGTGGACCTGCCACTAGACGTATTACTTGGCAAGCCACCTAAAATGCATCGTGACGTTGAGTCAAAGCGTGTAGTAGGTACAGCATTAGATACAGCTGGTATTGAGCTTGAAGATGCAGCTAAGCGTTTACTTCGTCTACCAACGATTGCTGAGAAAACATTCCTTATCACGATTGGTGACAGAACCGTAACGGGTTTGGTTGCACGTGACCAAATGGTTGGTCCTTGGCAAGTACCAGTCGCTAACTGTGCGGTAACGGCGGCAACTTACGATACTTACCACGGTGAAGCGATGTCGATGGGTGAGCGTACCCCAGCGGCACTACTTAACTATGGAGCATCGGCTCGTCTAGCAGTAGCAGAAGCGTTAACCAATATCGCTGGTGCTAATATCGGCAGCCTAAACAACATTAAGCTTTCTGCAAACTGGATGGCAGCTGCCGGTCACCCAGGCGAAGATGCGGGTCTTTACGAAGCGGTTAAAGCGGTTGGTGAAGAATTATGTCCTGCATTAGGCCTTACAATCCCAGTTGGTAAAGACTCAATGTCGATGAAGACACAGTGGGATGAGAATGGCGAAGAAAAGTCAGTGACTGCGCCATTATCACTTATCATCACTGCATTTGGTCGTGTTGAAGATATTCGCAAAACAGTCACGCCTGAGCTTCGTACAGATAAGGGTGAAACCAGCCTATTCCTACTTGACTTAGGTGCTGGTCAAAACCGTCTGGGTGCCTCAAGTTTAGCGCAAGTGTACAAGCAACTTGGCGACAAGACACCTGATGTTGACAGCCCTGAGCTGTTAAAAGGCTTCTACAATGCGGTACAAGCATTAGTTGAGTCTGGCAAGCTTATCGCTTACCACGACCGCTCTGACGGTGGCCTATTCACCACTGCTGCGGAAATGGCGTTTGCAGGCCACACAGGTGTGAGCATTGAATTAGATGCGCTGCAAGGTACAGACTTAGAAGTGCTATTCAATGAAGAGCTTGGCGCAGTATTGCAAGTTCGCAATGACGATATCGCTGCGGTTGAAGCGGTATTTGCTGAGCACGGTATTGCTGATATTGCACATCGCATCGGTACGCTAAACAGTGAAGACAAGGTTATCTTTACTCGTGGCGGTCAGGCAGTACTTGAAAATACTCGCACAGAGCTTCGCACTATCTGGGCTGAGACAACTTACCAGATGCAAGCACTACGTGATAACCCAGATTGCGCGAAGCAAGAGTTTGACGCTAAGTTCGATGACAAAGATCCGGGCCTAAACGTTAAATTAAGCTTTGACCTAAACGAAGATATCGCAGCGCCTTACATTGCAAAAGGGGTGAAGCCGCAAGTTGCTATCTTACGTGAGCAGGGTGTTAACTCACATATTGAAATGGCAGCAGCATTTAACCGCGCTGGTTTTGCGGCAATTGACGTACACATGAGTGATATCCTTGAGGGCCGCTTAACACTGGAGCAGTTCAAAGGCCTAGTGGCATGTGGTGGCTTCTCATACGGTGACGTTTTAGGTGCTGGTGAAGGCTGGGCTAAATCAATCCTATTCCATGACTCAGCACGCGAGCAATTCCAAGGCTTCTTCCAACGCCAAGATACTTTCAGCTTAGGTGTGTGTAATGGCTGTCAGATGCTTTCTACATTGAAAGAGTTAATCCCTGGCACGGAAAACTGGCCTCGTTTTGTCACCAACAAGTCAGAGCGTTTTGAAGCGCGTTTCAGCTTAGTTGAAGTACAGCAAAGCCCGTCAATTTTCTTTGATGGTATGGCTGGCTCTCGCATGCCAATCGCGGTATCACATGGTGAAGGTCATGCTGAGTTTGCAAGCGAAGCGGCGGTACAAACTGCACTGAATTCAGGTTCAGTTGCTGTGAAGTTTGTTGATAACTACGGTGATCCAACCACTCAGTACCCAGCTAACCCGAATGGCTCTCCTGCTGGTATTACGGGCATGACGTCAAAAGATGGTCGTGCAACTGTGATGATGCCGCACCCTGAGCGTGTATTCAGAGCTGTAGCAAACTCTTGGCACCCTGATGAGTGGCAAGAAGATAGCCCTTGGATGCGTATGTTCCGCAATGCGCGTAAGCTAGTAGGCTAATGAAATTAGAAAAGGTCACTTCGGTGGCCTTTTTTATTCATGGCTCGATAATTTTCTATCGGGTACACTGAAAAGGAAATAGCAATCATATTTTAGGGATACGAATGAAAAAGTGGCTTTGGAGCTTAGTGTTGATACTCAGTGTTTTAGTGGGTGTTTACCTTGCCAGAGTTCCTTTGTCGCTCTGGGCCATTAAACATTTTATACCCGTTAATGAACTTCAGATCAGTTGTCTTGACTGGCGTTTGTCGAGCTTCAATCGTATCCATATTACAAAAGCATGTGTGCAGACAGATGCGTTTTATGCTCAGCTTTATGACGTGCAACTTAGCATTCAACAAGTCAATATTGAAAAAGCGGACATGCAACTTCTTCCGCCCAAAAAGTCAGGTGCAACTAAACCACAGCGCCTTGCGTTGCCACTCGACATCACCAGACCCAAAATGCATGTTGCCAAGCTCTCGATATCTGGCGAACCATTACCAAAGCCATTAGTTGTGTCGATTTCGGAGTCCGAGCTGAATCAATTTGTAGTTTCAGGTGACATCGCTGCAGAAGTTACGTTGCAGCCAGAGCGTATTGCTGCAAATATTGATCTTAGTGGCGAGTACCTCAGTGCTTTGTTACCTCCTCAGATCCAAGTCCTTTCAGGAACTAGCAAACTTGAATTCGATGGTCTAGCTATGGACGCAGAGCTAGAACTTGAAACTTTAGTGGCGCTCGAACGGGCTGAGTGTAAAGGTAGTGCTGCGTATATTGGTGCTGTGTCAGCGCGCTATGATTTAGCCTCGCAGCAGGGGAAGATAGCACTTGCCGAGCCGATTTCAGCGAAATCAACGCTTAATTGTCTTACTTCTGAATATAACAAACTGTTACCGACCACTTGGCAGCTCCGTTTACCGAGTGAAATTACTATTTCTGCCGATTCAATCGCGACAGATTTACTTGAAGTGACAGGTAAAGATAAACCGTTACAGCTTGAAGTTAACGAGTTGGCAGTCGACTTAACTGAGCCTTTCGTCAATGGTGATATTCGCCTTGAATTTACTGATGAAAAGTGGGGCGCGCATACACTGGCGGGAGCGCTGAGTGCGCGGCCAAATTTTGTTGATATGAGCGGGGAAATCACAAGTGATCTTCAAAAGCTTACACTGCAAGATGTTATTGCTGAGAACCTTGAGCTCAATAGCCGCTTCAAAATATTGGGTGATCCAACCGAGCTAATTACAGTTGAGGCTCAGCCGAGCATATTCTCAACCCAGTTATCGACATCAGATTTGGTGATTGATAATCCATCTCTGACGCTTGATATACATGCGCAGCTAGATGTGCCAAAACTCAAAAGTGGGCATTTACTACACAGAGCCTTACCTGAAGGAATGAGTTTTGCGATAACGCTTGATTCAACACTGCAAAACCTGAGTGTTGAGAATGTAACAGCAAAACAGAGTGCGTTGAGCGGGCGAGTTGTGCTTGAGCCTACACACGATTTTGATATCAACCTCACCTTAACCAGTACACAAATACAACAGCAGAATTACAAACTAAATGAGTTAGCGCAGACATTGCACTGGCAAGGCTCAGTCGCAACAGGTGAAATCTTTTCAACCCTGTCGGGCAATACTAAGGTAGCAGAAGTTAACTTAGCCGACCTTAGTTTGAAAAACGTAAGCATTGACAGCAAAGGTCAGCAAAGCCGCGGATTGATGGCGTCACATGTAATCAATATTGATGGTGTAAAGGCGTTGCTTGAGCATCAATATTCAAGCTTAAAACATCCAGCACAAATACACGTGCCCACGCAGCAGCTCACTCAACTTCAGCCATATATTGCCGCGCTTTTACCGAACTTAAACATAACCCATGGTAACTTCTATGCAGTACTCGAAGGGGATTTATCCACGCGCATATTTACCTTAGATGGGGGTATTCAAGACGGCTCTGCGTTATTTAATGAACGGCTTATTCAAAATGCAGCGATTGATGTTTCCGGCCTAATAAGTTCAGCTAATATTCAACTCAAGCCAACCACACTGAATATTGAAGAGTTGAGAGCTGGTGTTATCGTTCAAGCAATAACAGGCCAACTGCTCAGCGAAGCTGGCGTGGCAAAACTAAAAGATATTAACGCACAGGTTTTTGCCGGTAACGTGGGGATTGATGAAGTTAGTTTGGTCTCAACGCCGCAGGTCGTTCAGGTGTCGTTAGATAAACTGAGTTTGGATCTTATTGCCGCCTCTGGGCATGATGCAGGCGTTGAGCTGAGAGGGCTGATCTCAGGCAAGTTACCAGTACAAGTGTCTGCATCTGGGGTGCGTATTGAATCTGGTCATATCCATAATGTTGGTGAAGGGCTGTTAAAGGTTGAAAACAATGCATCAATTAATGCGCTAAAAGAGCAGCAACCTAGCTTACAAACGGTGATTGGTGTACTTGACGAGTTGACCATTGAGCAATTGAGTAGTGGCGTAAACTTAAGTGAAGACGGCTGGTTGGACTTAGATGTTAAAATTACAGGAATTAACAAACTCCAACAACAACCAGTAAACTTTAACTATACACACTCAGAAAATGTGTTTACCTTATTACGAGCCCTACGCTTGAGCGACGAGATCACGCGCGAAGTGGAAAATGCGTTAAATAAAGAGGAGCGTTAGTGAATGAAATGGATGCTAGTGATATCAGCTTTATTGGTGTTGAGTGCTTGTACTCATAAGGTGCAAGTGGAAACCAAAGAGCCCATAACGATCAACTTAAATGTAAAAGTAGATCACGAGATCCGGGTGAAGGTGGATAAAGAACTCGACAACTTATTCAGCGAAGACAGTGAGCTATTCTAAGGAGGATTTATGAAGCTTAAAGCAATCTCTACCCTAATAATTGGGCTCAGTATGAGCTTCGCCGCATTCGCAATTTCTATTGACGATGCTAAATCACAGGGTTTGGTTGGTGAGACTACATCAGGCTATCTTGGTGTAGTAAAAAATGGTCAAGGCGTACAGCAGCTAGTTGATGAAGTGAATGAAAAGCGCAAACAGAAATACCAGCAATTAGCGAAAAAAAACGGTATCACGCTTGAGCAAGTAGAGGCTTTAGCGGCTAAAAAAGCGTATAACAAAACGCAATCAGGTCATTATATTCAAGTAAATGGCAGCTGGGTGAAAAAGTAATACTTCCAAAATCTTACAAGAAAAGGCTGACTAAACCAGCCTTTTGACTATTTAGGCTTGTGGCATTGCTGAAGCAAATGCTGCCAAAACGCTTCCCCTTTTCGTCTTGCCAGACGAATATTATTTTCCGGGATCTGCTCCGGGTCGTCATATTCAGCTAATGCTTGAGCCATGCTTTCTTCGCGGATCAAGTGGAGTGTAGGATATGGTGCTCGGTTAGTGTAATTTGCCGCATCATGCTCATCGCTATCAGCGAAAACATAATCTGGGTGAAAAGTAGCAATTTGATAAGTGCCTTCAAACCCTTGCGCGACTAATAAAGCGTTTGCTAGGTCGACGAGATCCAAAAAGTCGTCAAAATTGCTAAAACCTTTATCAAATATAACTAGTGTTGTTTCTCGCTCTGGCTCATGGTTTAACTCTGAGCACTGCTCTAACATATCCATCACGGCATCGTCGTGGCTTATCGCTTGAGACACGAAATAATGAATGCTGTTACTTTCGACTTCCTGTCGAGCAAACGGGCAAAAGTTGTATTTCACAATGACTTGGCTAACCCAGTTTTGCATTGTAGAGATGACTGTATTCATGAATTATTCCAAGCTCTTATTGATTAGTTTCATGGTTTTAGCAATAGCCCCGGTATTTTCAACTAGTACCGATTGAGCGTTAGCACCGATTTGCATTCGAAGCGATTTATCTTCAAATAGCGTCATAATTTGAGCGGCAAGCTTGTCCTCATCATCGACTACGATGGCACCTTGTTGCGCGATAAGTTGAGGATATATATGCGCAAAATTATAGGTATGTGGGCCAGTTAAAATAGGTACGCCGTGAGCCGCCGCTTCTAGCGGGTTATGACCGCCGCGCGCAATCAAGCTACCACCAATATAGGCGATATCAGCACTGCCAAATAGCCACTTTAATTCCCCTAAAGTATCCGCTAACAAGACCGAGGCTTCTGTGTTTATGTTGTCGCTGCTCTTTCTGGTAAAAGCGATCTCTTGCTCACTAAGGTAGTCAGCAACCGCTTGAAACTGCTCGGGATGACGAGGCGCGATAATGAGTAACGCATTACTTACTTGCTTTAATACTCGCTGATGTGCAGCAATGACTTGTTCATGCTCCTTAGGGTGCGTAGATCCAGCAAGCCAAATTAACCGCTCGGGGTAATTTGCTTGAAACTGTTTTGCCTTTGCAGTTTCTTCTTCAGTGACTGAAATATCAAACTTGATTGAGCCGGTAATGTGAAGTTTAGATTGAACAAGCCCAAGCTTGATAAAACGCTCGCCGTCTTCTTCATTATGGGCTGCAAGCAGATCTATGTTGTGCATTAAGCCTTTCGTTAACCAAGCGTGCTTTTTATAACCTTGGTATGACTTTTCAGAGAGTCTGGCATTGACTACCAAGGTTTTACATTGGTTTTGTTTGGCGTAATAAAAAAGATTAGGCCACAGCTCAGTTTCCATCACAATAAGGAGTTTAGGCTTCAAGGTATTGAAAAATTTTCTGACCGCAAAAGCAAAATCTATAGGTAAATAACAGACATGTACTTGAACATTGCTGTGAAAAGCTTTTGTTATCTCTTCTCTACCTGTTGGGGTGTTACAAGTGACAATGATTGGAGCCGCAGTTTGTTCTTTAAGTACTGATTTTATGAGAGGTGTGGCTGCAAGCACTTCCCCAACGGAGGCGCAATGGAGCACAATCGCATGTGGCGGCAGCTTGTTTAGGCTAAAACCGAGGCGCTCTGTAAAATGAGTTCGATAGTCAGGGTTTTTCCTACCTCTAATAAAATACAGATAACTCAATAAAATAGGTGCTAATACTAGCAACAATAAGGAATATAGTCGGCGCGCCATAGGAGTCGCTTAAGCTCAAAAATCAGTATTTTACCTTGTTCCTGGGCGAAATTGAATGAACAACACAATTTTACACAGTTCAACAGATGCCTATGGGCTTTTGGTTTGGTAGTATTTAGCGCATTAAAAGTAATGGAATAACAAAATGAATTTAGCTCGAGTACTCGCTTGCTGTAGTTTATTCGCTTCGAACCTCGCTTTTGCGAGCCCCACAGCTTATTTACCTATTGGACAAGATCCGCTGTTGGAATATCAAATCGATAAAATGTTTGCGTTGACCGTTGGTACGCCTATGGCAAAGCCTTACCGTATCAGTGAAATCAAGATGCATTTGATGAAGCTTAGGCATATTGACGCCACATTACAGCAGAGTATTAGTCAGGGAATTGCACCTTATTTGCAGGATGATGCGTTGACGCAAAGGTCGATAACACTACGTGTTGATAGTGGTGAGGAAAAGCAAATTGCCAACGACAGAGGTAATTACAGCGGTGAGTATGCTGAATTGGGGCTCGGTGGTGTTTGGCGTGGAAGCGAATCAAGCATTTTACAAATCGGTGCTGAGTATCGAGTAGATGCAAACAAACTTGTTCCATACAATACTTTTTATGGCATGTCCTACGGTAACTTGCAGCTTAATTTAGGATATAAAGAACATTGGTTTTCACCATTTAAGCATTCGGCTCAGGTATATTCTAGTAACGCTAGACCTTCATTATCAGCTTCTTTGGGTTTAGTTGTGCCTATTCGAAATTGGTGGAACTTCGATTTTGAGTTGTTTTATTCTGAACTTGAGAAAGTCCATGACGGGATTCGTTTTCAAGGCACGCTTCACGATGGAACACCTAAAATAGCGGGTAGTCACTTTAGTATAGAGCCATTAGCTGGATGGAAAATCGGTCTAAACAGAGTCATGCAATTCGGAGGCGGGCCTAGAAAAGTAGATTTTAAGGACTTTGTTAAGGCATATTTTGACCCTGTTGGAAACGATAATAAGATAGGTGATCTCACTCAAGATGATGAACTGGGCGATCAATGGGCAACTATCACAACCAGCTTTACCACAAATTACGGCACTCAAGCACAATGGTATTTAGAATACGGTGGTGAGGATAGCAATAACCATAAAAACTATTTGTTTGGTAATACGGTTGTCAATGTTGGTGTTTTTCTCCCTCAGTTGACTTCAACGACTTCATTACGCTATGAGTTTACTGATATGGAAAGCTTATGGTATGTAAACGAAATTTACGATACTTATGGCAATACGATCGACGGGTTTGGCGTTGGGCATTTTGCTGCAAATCATCGCCAGTTCGATGATGGTGCACCGACGCAAATTCACGTTTTAGAAGGCACTTACCAATCAGATTATCGTTCATTGTGGAGAGCTAAGCTTTCAGTTATCGATAATGAAAGTAATTATTTGAATGAACTTGGTGAGCTTGGTGCAGAGTATGAACGTGGCTACGAGTTCGAGCTGGCGCATATTGGTGAAGCCTATAGCAAGCAAATCGAAACGAAATTAACCTTGGGTAAAGATGTCTTCGGTGAGAATTACACTTGGTTATCAGTCCATGTATACTGGTAAGTATCACGCGGGACAAGCATAGAATAGTTTAGGAACAAATATGTCATTGAATGAACAAGTAGCACAAAGCTACTTAGCAAGCTTACAGCGCCATGTTGATGTTTTTGAAACAATGGCAAACTATCACCAAGAATGTGTTGAGCTACTCGAAGCATGCCAAAGCACGTTAGCAGCTGGTGGTAAGGTCATTTGGTTTGGTAATGGTGGCAGCGCGGCAGATGCGCAGCACCTAGCTGCAGAATTTGTGGTGCGTTACAAATTAGAGCGCGGTCCTTTGGCTTCGATTGCATTAACTACCGACACCTCAATTTTGACCGCGCACAGCAATGACTATCACTTTGACTCAGTATTTGAACGTCAGGTTCAGGCACTTTGTAAACCAGAAGATATGGTGATTGGTTTAACCACGTCAGGTACGAGTCCTAATATTAATTTGGCGCTTCAAGCCGCAAATGAAATTGGCGCGTTTACCGTGGCATTGACTGGTAGAACTGGTGGCAAAGTGAAGGATATTGCTAAATTACCGATTATTATCGCAAACGACGAGACCGCGCGTATTCAAGAAGCGCATATGTTTATTGGTCACTGGCTATGCGAAGCGGTCGATATGCTGGTTGCGGCGGAGCAAAAGGCATGAAGTTAACGGCGCTTCAACAGCTAAATCAAGCCAAGGTATTGGTGGTTGGCGATGTGATGCTGGATAGATACTGGCATGGAGATACCGGGCGCATTTCTCCTGAGGCTCCAGTGCCTGTGGTTAAAGTCAGCGCATTGGAAGACAAAGCTGGTGGTGCGGCGAACGTTGCCAAAAACATCGCTCACCTAGATGGTAAAGTGGGTTTGCTTGGGCTTATCGGCGAAGACGATAATGGCAAAACACTTGAGGCTATCCTTACCAAAGAAAACATTGAATCTCGCCTAGTTAACGTCGTTGAGCTGCCGACTATCGCAAAAATGCGTGTGATCAGCCGTCATCAGCAAGTGGTCCGACTCGATTTAGAAGAGCCCTTTCAGTTATCTCACAGTCAACTCCTGCTTGAGCGTCTAAAGCAAGAAGTTGATAAGTATGATTTTGTGTTGTTTAGCGACTACAACAAAGGCGCTTTGTGCGCCATTTCAGACATGATTGCGGTGGCTAAAGCTGCTGGTAAAACGGTACTTATTGACCCCAAAAATAGTGACTTGAGCCTCTATCAAGGTGCTGATTTTATTACGCCTAACTTAAACGAATTTAAACTCGCTGGTGGAGATACAAGCAGCGAAGAGGCACTCACCTCTAGTGCGCGTGAACTGCTGAAAACATCGGGGATCGGCGCTATGCTGCTGACGCGCTCCGAGCAAGGTATGTCTTTAATAACCAATACTGAAAAGTTCGATTTCCCAGCTCAAGTACAGGAAGTAAGTGATGTTACGGGAGCTGGCGATACCGTGATCGCCACACTGACGACGATGTTAGGCGCTGGAATGTCAGCTAAAGACGCGGTGGAAGTAGCAAATATTGCCGCAGGTATTGCCGTGAGTAAGTTAGGTGCTGCAACGGTGTCACCGGAAGAGTTGAGTCGCAAACTGGGTCAGTATCTTAGAGAAACGGGCGAGCACTACCAAACGCCGTTTGAAGAGGTGCTTAAGCACATTACTTTTGCCAAGCAAAATGGAGAAACCATTGTGTTTACCAACGGCTGCTTTGATATTCTCCATGCAGGCCATGTGCGTTATTTAGCGCAAGCTAAAGCGATGGGTGACAGACTCGTCGTTGGGTTAAATAATGATGAATCAATCTCGCGTCTTAAAGGGCCTGAACGCCCAATCAATCCATTGAAAGAGCGAGCCATGGTGTTATCTGCACTCGCTTCTGTGGATTGGGTTATTCCGTTTGGCAGTGTTGAAGAAAATGATACACCAGCTAAGTTGATAGAAATGGTCAATCCTGACATTTTGGTCAAAGGTGGTGACTATAAAGTGGAAGATATTGCAGGCGCAGAGCATGTGCTTAATCAAGGTGGAAAAGTCGAGGTGTTAGCATTTTTGGATGGCTGCTCGACTTCCAATGTGATTAAGAAGGCACAGTTACAAAAGAGTTAACGTGCGCTGTGGTAGGCTTTTGTTAACACTTGCCATTGATTTTCATCAAAATAAAAGGTCGGCCATTTGCCGGCCTCTTTTTTAAATGAACGTTGCAAACGTTCCATGTTTGCATGCTGCCAATTTGGGTTTGGCTGCATGATTTTGCCCTTATCAAAATCAATTAGAAATACTTTGCCGTTGGCATCAAACAAAATATTGTTGATGTTCAAATCATCATGATAGGCACCGGCTTGATGAAACTGAGCAATGGTGTGGCCGATACTTTCCAGTTCATTTGTACTAAGCGCTCTTGCTTGCAAAATTTCGCAAACACTGGCGGCATCAGGCACCGCTTCGGTCAAAATATCAGCACGATAAATACCAAAATGAAGCGAAATTCTTGCGCCTAGTGGTGTTGGAACTGGTAAACCTTGAGTTTGTAGTTGCTCTAGCAAAGCAAACTCTTGATATACGCGAGTATTTTCTAGTTTGGTGAAAATATACTGATCACTCAACAGCTTGCCGATTAAGCCACCACGATAATAGTGTTTGAGTACCGCAACGCTTTGATTAAACCGTACGAACCACGCCGTTGCTCGGCCTTCTTTCGAGCCGACAATCGCATTATTTTTCTGCCAATATTCAGGGTTAAACATTTCTTCTGAAATATCATAATCTAGGGCTGAAGGCGTTAGTAAATAGCTATGCGGCTGTTTGGTGATTTGCACAATATAGGATTCTTAAGAGTCAATTGTGACATTCTAACGATTTTTCACCCTCAGTGAAACTTGCAAACTTGTTTGATTAATTTAAGATCAAGCGCTTGTTACTTTCCATGAGAACTATTGTTTTGAGCAAATCCTTGACCTCTATTTGTATTTTGCGACTTTCTGCGATTGGCGACGTGTGTCATGCAGTGAGTGCTGTACAGTCGATCCAACGTGCACATCCGCAAGCGAAAATTACGTGGGTGATAGGAAAAGTAGAAGCTATGTTATTGGCTGACTTACCCGGTGTTGAGCTCGTCGTATTTGACAAAAAACAGGGTAAAGCCGCGCTCAAGGCGTTAAAGGCAAAGTTCAAAGGGCAAAAGTTTGACGTATTACTACATATGCAGGTTGCGTTAAGAGCCAATCTTGTTGCACGAGTTATTCCTGCAAAGCAAAAAATAGGCTTTGATAAAGGGCGCTCAAAAGAGTTACACAGCTTGTTTATTAATAAGCGGATCGCACCTCAAAAGTCGCCACATGTGCTCGAAGGTTTCCAAAACTTTGCTCGTGCAATTGGGGCTGAGTGCGGTGAGCCAACATGGCAGATGCCAGTGACGGCAGCTCATCAAGCTGCGGCAAAATCGCTATTACCTGAAGGTAAGGTGTTTGTAATATCCCCCGCGGCAAGTAAAGCTGAGCGCAATTGGCTTCCTGAGCGGTATGCTAGGGTTGCAGATCATGCTGCTGCATTAGGGTTTCAGGTGGTGATAACGGGTGGTCCAACGGAGCTTGAGCAAAATTTAGCAGCCGAAATTCAACAACACAGCCAAGCTGAGTTATTAAACTTAGTGGGAAAAACTGATTTGAAAATCCTACTTTGTGTGTTGGAGCAAGCCGAATTGGTGTTAGCACCTGATACCGGGCCTGCTCATATGGCTGTGACAGTTGGAACGCCGGTGATCGGTTTGTATGCTCATTCCAACCCAACTCGCACAGGGCCATACCTGTATCAAGACTATGTAGTTGAGGTTTATCACCAAAACCTCATTGCGCAAAAGGGTAAAACCGCAGATCAATTACCCTGGGGAACACGGGTAAAAGGTAGCGAACTCATGTCTCAAATTTCCGTTGATGCTGTAATTACGATGTTTGAGCGGGTAATAAAAGAACAGGGGATTGTGACTAATGCATAAGGCTGTATTTTTAGACAGAGATGGCGTTGTTAATAAAGATCACGCCTATGTTCATAAAATCGCGGATTTTGAGTTTATTGACGGGGTATTTAGTGCCTGTCAAGCATTTAGCAAAGCCGGTTATAAAATTGTGGTCGTGACGAATCAGTCGGGCATTGGTCGAGGTTATTATGATGAAGCACAATTTCACGCGTTAAGCGAGTGGATGTGCGCGCAGTTTAAGGCACATGGTGTTGACATCGCTGGTGTTTATTTTTGTCCTCACCATCCTGAAAAGGCACAAGGCCGATATAAAGTAGAGTGTGACTGTCGTAAACCAGAACCCGGAATGCTGCAACAAGCGATAGCCGAGCATGACTTGGATCCCGAGCAAAGTATTATGATTGGTGATAAAGTCTCAGACATCGAGGCTGCCCGCGCTGCTGGCGTAAAAACAGCTATTTTAGTTGAGTCTGGGCAGAGTTTTAGCCAAGAGCATCAAAGGCTCGCGGATAAAGTATGTGCTTCGTTGGCGGAGGTACCAGCCGCACTATGTTTGTCTGAGTAAAATAAAGTTTGCTGCCAGTTGTCGCAAATCGTGCATTTATTGTGTGAACCTTTTAAAATAAAGATATCTTTTTACGTACCAGGTATGATTGAATTGGTACGTTCCAATTAACTTGAGCTAATAGGCTTAAGCGTTAACTTCTGATAGTGAGAATGACAACCGCCTATGGCGATACGTAGCTTACTATCACCGTGCAAAAAATGGAGACTCCCAGATGAGAGCATCGGCCTTCTACAGCCAGCTTCAGCAACAAATTGAAGAAGTAAAAGCTGAAGGATTATATAAAAAAGAGCGTATTATCACTTCTCAGCAGCAAGCTGAAATTGCAGTATCGACTGGCGAAAGTGTAATTAACTTCTGTGCTAATAACTATCTAGGTTTGGCGAATCACCCAGAGCTAATTAAAGCGGCGCAAGGCGGCCTTGATGATCATGGTTTTGGTGTTGCATCGGTGCGTTTTATCTGTGGTACGCAAGATATTCACAAAACGCTTGAAGCAAAGATCAGTGAGTTTCTAGAAACAGAAGATACTATCCTTTACTCTTCATGCTTTGATGCCAATGCGGGTTTATTCGAAACTATCTTAGGCCCTGAAGATGCGATTATCTCGGACTCATTAAATCACGCTTCTATCATTGATGGTGTGCGTTTATGTAAAGCTAAGCGCTTCCGCTACGCTAACAACGATATGGCTGATCTTGAGCGGCAGTTAATTGCTGCTGATGAAGCTGGTGTGAAAACCAAGCTTATCGCGACCGATGGCGTATTCTCAATGGATGGCGTTATTTGTAATTTAAAGGCGGTTTGTGACTTAGCGGACAAGTATGACGCATTAGTGATGGTTGATGATTCACACGCGGTGGGTTTTGTCGGTGAAAATGGCCGCGGAACACCGGAATACTGTGGTGTATTAGATCGAGTGGATATTATTACAGGAACGCTTGGTAAAGCACTTGGCGGTGCATCGGGCGGTTATACCTCTGGTAAGAAAGAAATCGTAGAGTGGTTACGTCAGCGTTCGCGTCCTTATTTATTCTCAAACTCGCTAGCGCCTTCAATTGTTACAGCTTCAATCAAAGTACTAGACATGATGAAAGAAGGCGATGCCCTACGTGCTAAACTATGGAATAACGCAGCTTACTTCCGTACTAAGATGGAAGCTGTTGGCTTTACTTGTGCGGGTAAAGATCACGCGATTATTCCGGTTATGTTAGGCGATGCCAAAGTGGCCTCAGAAATGGCTGACAGACTGCTAGCTGAAGGGATCTATGTGATCGGTTTCTCTTATCCTGTCGTGCCAAAAGGTCAAGCTAGGATCAGAACACAAATTTCAGCTGCGCATACGACTGAGCAGCTAGACAAAGCAATCGAAGCCTTTACCCGTATTGGTAAAGACCTAGGCGTCATTTAATTTTGCCACCGGCATTAAGCCGGTGCAGCTAACGAGCGAATACTATGAAAGCATTATCCAAGTTGAAAGCTGAAGAAGGAATTTGGATGGCGGATGTGCCAAAACCGGAAGTAGGGCACAACGATCTATTGATCAAAATCCGTAAAACAGCAATTTGTGGTACTGACGTACACATCTACAAATGGGATGAGTGGGCACAAAACACAATCCCAACTCCAATGGTTGTGGGGCACGAATACGTAGGTGAAGTGGTCGATATGGGCCAAGAGGTACGTGGTTTTAGCATTGGTGACCGAGTATCTGGTGAAGGTCACATCACATGTGGTCACTGTCGTAATTGTCGTGCTGGTCGTGTTCACCTGTGTCGTAACACCATTGGGGTAGGCGTTAACCGCGAAGGTTCATTTGCAGAATACCTAGTTATTCCTGCTTATAATGCGTTTAAGATCCCCGACAACATTTCTGATGAACTCGCTTCTATCTTCGACCCATTTGGTAATGCAGTGCACACTGCATTGTCATTTGACTTAGTTGGTGAAGACGTACTAATTACCGGTGCGGGCCCAATTGGTATTATGGCTGCAGCAGTGGCTAAACACGTTGGTGCGCGTCATGTGGTGATCACA
The DNA here is from genome assembly GCF_005886535.1 of Pseudoalteromonas sp. S2755. Lineage (GTDB taxonomy): Bacteria > Pseudomonadota > Gammaproteobacteria > Enterobacterales > Alteromonadaceae > Pseudoalteromonas. The sequence goes on along the minus strand of NZ_PNDS01000039.1, from coordinate 15,756 downwards.
GATGTAAATGAATATCGACTTGAACTTGCCACTAAAATGGGTGCTACGCGAGCAGTAAATGTTGCCAACGAAAGCCTCGAAACAGTTATGAAAGACCTTGGCATGACAGAAGGGTTCGATGTTGGACTTGAAATGTCAGGTGTTCCTTCTGCATTTAAGGGCATGTTAAACAGCATGAACCATGGTGGTAAGATTGCAATGCTGGGTATTCCTCCTTCTGACATGGCGGTGGACTGGAACCAAGTGATCTTCAAGGGTCTCGTGATCAAGGGGATTTACGGTCGTGAAATGTTTGAAACTTGGTACAAAATGGCAAGTTTGATCCAGTCAGGCTTAAACCTTGACCCAATCATTACCCATCAGTTCCATGTTGATGATTTCCAGACTGGCTTTGATACGATGATTTCAGGGCAATCAGGTAAAGTTATTCTGAATTGGGATTAATACTCAACTTTGCTTAGTGCATGAATGAGTAGTTATAATAGAAAGGCGGCTAGGTCGATACGGCTTAAGCCGTCTTTTATTTTTAGTATTAAATAGGTAACACATGTCTTTTAAACATATTTCAGTAGCAGACACGCAAGCGCTTTTAGGCAATGATGATGTAGTGGTAGCAGACATCCGTGATGAAAATACTTTCGCACAAGGGCACATTCCTGGCGCTGAACATTTATCTAATGCTAACCTTGCGCATTTTATGCAGGAGAAAGAGTTTGACCAACCCATTGTTGTAGTGTGTTATCACGGTATTTCCTCACAAGGCGCTGCTAACTACCTAGTTGAGCAAGGCTTTGAAGATGTTTACAGCATGGATGGTGGTTTTACGCAGTGGGCAAGTGAGTTGCCAAACGAGATTGAAAAGTGAAGTTAATAGCCCATTATCACAATGCACGACTAGCACAGGGGGCGGTCGATTATTTTAAGACGCAAGGGGTCTATTGTGTTTTGCAAAGTCACGATGGGCAACAAGTTGAAGTTTGGCTAGAACGCGGTGACGAAGCACTTGCTATGCGTCTTTGGCAAACGTTTTTGGAGCAACCCGACGCAGAATTATACCAAGCGGCTTCTTGGCAAACAGGAAGTACACAAGGGTTATTTAGCTACCAAGGCCAAAACTTAAACTTAGTAAAGCGCTTTTTGGGATTGAACTGGTTATTACAGGGCGTTTTTGGTGTCAGTATTATTGTTTTTGTCGCCATGCTATTTGGCGACGCTAATGGCATCTTTTCTGCGCTACGTTTTTCCCTAGATAAACCTTGGACTTGGATAGCGCCTACACTCATACATTTTAGCGCCATACATTTAATTTTTAATTTAAGCTGGTGGCTTCATTTAGGGGCGCAAATCTCAGAAAAATTAGGGCTCTGGGCGTTAGTCTGTATTTACCTTGTAACGGGCTTAACCAGTAATTTTATGCAGTTCCTATTCGTTGACGCTAATTTTGGTGGGCTAAGTGGTGTGGTCTATGGACTACTGGGTTTTTGTTGGGTAATTGGTCATCGAAATCCTGCCGGAGCTGCTTTGGTTTCTAAGCCAGTTATTGGCTTTATGCTACTTTGGATGCTGTTTGGATTTACGGATATGTTTTTCATCAACATGGCTAACTGGGCGCACTTATTTGGATTGCTATCAGGTATGTTGGTTGCAGTATTTTGGCCTATCGACAGGCAACTCAAAGAGAATAGCTAGTTACTTCGAACTCGGGAGCAAGCGCTTCCGAGTTCTTGTATGAGTTGACTCGCTTAGTGATACAAATATTTAGTAAACAGCACATCTCGAACAATCTCCTGCCCGGTCTCTTCTTTTAACAGAGTTTTTAGCTTTTCTGCACAACGCTTCCTGATTTCTTCTCGGCCAGTTAATGACTTAATGGTTTCTTCGTTTTCTTTACTTAGGATCTGTACTATTGCATCTCTTAGTAAAGGTGTATGGTGTTCAACCACTGCGATATTTGCGACATCATTCAGCATTAGATCAACAGTGACTCGGACATAGCCAAGCTTTTTATTAGATTGGCCTATGTAATTTGTGATGATATCTGGCTCAAACCCGAAATACCCAATAGTCGAATCCGCTTTTACAGGGGTAGCCGCGGTTAATGCAATGCACAAAGTGAGTACAACAGCCAACAGTCTCATGGTTTATCAGGTATCCTAATGCAAATTACTTTTTACTTAGTTTATACATAATTGCGTTGATTTTACAGGTAGCTTCAATACAAACATAAACTTTTTAGAAAGCCGCTGCTCTGCTATTATGACCGCGGATTTTTAAAACGGAAATAGAACGTTGCCTTTGCAATTACCTTTAGAGCTCCCTTGGTTGAAGAACACACAGTTGGTGGATGTTGAGCCAGCACTTTCTCCTTATTTACTAGAGACTCAATCTCTAACCGCAAAATTGAAAGAAACTTGTGATGAGTTTTCCGTGACTGTGATTGCTAATGAGTTCAGGAGCGCTCCAGATGCGTTACATGCAGATCTTTCTGAACAGGTTTGGTGCCGAGAAGTAACGCTAAATTGTAACGGTAAAGCAGCTGTATTTGGGCAAAGTTGGCTCAATGAGGACGCATGTATTGTTGGGATGGATGCAATTGGTGAGACCCCTTTGGGTGAGTTACTGTTTACTGATTCAAATTGGCAGCGCGGCGCACTCGAATACCTTCGCTTATCTACTTCCGACTATCCGGCGCTGATTGAACTTATTGCACCCACTACTGGCGTCGTCCCAGAGAGTTTATTTGCTAGAAGAAGCTGGTTTAGAAGCGGCAAAGCAAAAATTTTAGTTTGTGAAGTTTTTATATCGGAAAGCTTTTATGATTGACCACCAGAAATGGCAGGCTTACAGCCAACTTATGCGCTTAGATAAGCCTATTGGGACTTTACTTTTATTGTGGCCAACGCTTTGGTCACTGTGGTTTGCAGCTGAAGGTGTTCCAAGTATTTGGCTTATTATTATCTTTGCTCTAGGTGTATTTATAATGCGCAGTGCGGGCTGTGTTATCAATGATTTTGCTGATCGCAAGGTTGATGGGGCTGTAAAGCGTACGGCGACAAGACCGCTTGCAAGGGGCGCTGTAACCAGTAAAGAAGCGCTAGGCCTATTTGCTATTTTGGTCATGGTAGCTTTTATTTTGGTGCTTTTTTTAAACTGGCAAACTATCGCATTATCCTGTGGAGCACTTGCGTTAGCCTCTGTCTACCCTTTCATGAAGCGTTATACAAACTTACCTCAAATTGTGCTTGGGGCTGCCTTTAGCTGGGCAATTCCCATGGCTTTTATGGCAGTAAATCAAAATGTGCCACTGCTTGCTTGGGTATTGTTTGTTGCGAATTTAATATGGACTGTCGCTTATGACACTATGTACGCTATGGTAGACAGGGATGATGATTTGAAAATCGGGGTGAAGTCTACAGCGATTTTATTCGGCAAATGGGATCTTTGTATTATTGCGTTGCTCAACATCACATTTATCGCGATGATGGCGGCAGTTGGTGTAACTTTTGATTTGAACCTCGCTTTTTGGTGCGGCTTAATAGTAGCCTGTGTGCTGCTTATTAGGCAACAATATGCCATACGCTACAGAGATAGAGACAGATGTTTTTGGGCTTTCTTAAACAATAACTATGTTGGCTTAGCGATTTTTCTCGGGGTCGTGCTGGGGTTTGTACGGTTCTAAAACAGGTTTTTAAAAACGGGCAAGTAATACAGATTATTTGCCCGCTTTTTTAGTAACTAATAAGTTACTGTTTGCTTGCTAGATGAAGATGCTGCATCCTCAATTAGCTCAAGCAGGTGATTTATATGTGCATTTGAGCCAACTTGGTGATTGGTTTGTACAATCAATTGTTCTCTATCCAAAGCCTTATTGGTTTTTAAGAAAACTAAGTTAGGATCTTGTGCGATAGTTTTTGAATGTTCGATACTCGCAATTGCAAAGCTATTGCTATTCTTCAAACCATCAATTACTTGTTCAATATTGCCAATTTTAACGCTCGTTGATTTGTTTAACGAATCAACGGCTTCATTAAGCATACTTTGTACTTGCTTGGACTGTGAGAAACAGCCATACATAGGGTATTGCGTTAATTCGGCTTTTCTGATGCTGTCTTGATTTGCTAGAGGATGATTTCTCGAAACAAATAAAACTAACTGATCAGGCAGGTGAATATCACTCACTATGCTATTTGCACTTTGTAAATACACGCTGATATCAATCTCACCAAGTTGTAGCTTACGAGTAAGCTCCAACTCATCTTGCAACTGCATTTCGATTTTCACATTAGGGTACTGAGCTAGAAACTGACCGCAAGAAACTGGCACGATGCTGCTAGCTTGAGTCGTATAACCAATAATTAACTTTTGGTTATCACGACCAAACAAGCTTTGCTTAATGGTTTTCTTGGTTAGATCGAGTTCTGATAAGGTTGTTTTGCAATACTTTAAGAACAGCTCACCTTGTTCAGTCAGTTTTACTGAACGTGTTGAGCGTTTAACGAGTTCACAACCTATTTCATCTTCAAGGGTTTGGATGCTTCGAGTAAGCGCTGAAGTACTGATCTGGGTTTGTTCTGCGGCTTGTCTAAAATGTCTTAGATTACCTAATGCTACGAACTGCTCGAGTTGTTCAAATCTCATGTGAAATTCCTTTTAATTTCAACTAAAACACATTTATTACGTCTTTTCCCAATAATAATACACCAAACGGGAAAAAGAAAGTGAAGTTTTTACATTCTGATTACAAAGTTAGTCAGGATACCTGTCACGTATCTCAATAAATTGTTCCAGATTTTTTAGAAAAAGGTCAACCAATTTGGGTTCAAATTGTTTACCACTTTGAGTATTTAGCAAATCTATTACTTTATCTAGTGGCCAAGCAGGCTTATAACACCGTTCACTTCCTAGTGCATCAAAGACATCTGCCAGAGCGGTGATCCTGCCGACAATGTTAATTTGCTCTCCCTTTAAGCCTCTAGGATAGCCTGAACCATCCCACTTTTCGTGATGTTGATGCGCGATTAATGCGCCACACTGCAAAATCTCATTTGTTGAATTTTTCAAGATTTCAAACCCTTGCTGCGCATGGGTCTGCATAATTATCCATTCTTCATCAGTGAGCTTTCCGGGCTTATTTAGGATTTGATCTGGAATACTAATTTTGCCAATATCATGAAGTGGAGAGGCGAGTTTGATGATTTCTGCTTGGTAGTGCGAGAGTCCGTAAAGCTGAGCTAACAGCATACTATAATGTGCCACGCGTTTTACGTGCGAGCCTGTTTCTTTCGAGCGTTTTTCGACGGCCTCACCCAAAATATAAGAAAGCTCTTTTTGAGAATCTTTGATGGTTTCACGCAATTTCAAGTTGTCGTAGGCTAATGCAATATTGTTTGCAAAAAATTCAAGTAGCTGGAAGTCCATGCTATGAAGTTCGCTGTCCTTACTCACATAAATCATCGTTTCACTCCCTTCTCTGGAAGGGAAATAGCCAATATATTCATTACGGGTTTTGAGCGATGCTTTTTTATTATGTGTTTCTATAAACAGATTTTGTACATTCTCGGGCAAGGTAACGTTACTGGGTTCAACGCCAGCTCCTGAGGCTGCAAGTAGTTTAAACTTTGTCGGCTCGTTGGCTTGGTGATTTACCGCAGCTGCACAATATATTTCCGAATCAGATAATCCCATTACTGCGGATACATGGGATAATATGGTTGATGCAAAATCCTGAATATTGCTACACTTCAAAAAGTTAGAGGATGCATCAATAATGCGTTCAAGTCCCATTTTGTGCTTTTCGATGGTTTGAATATCCCGGTGAGCGCGCAAAGCAGAATAGAGTAGTGTTTTTAGCTTGACGGCAGTGAGCTCGGTTTTATTCTTATAGTCATTAATATCATAATCGCGAATGACCGATTCTTCCGGTGCTTCTCCGGGCTGGCCTGTGCGCAGGACTAGGCGAATGTCAAAGTTTGCTAAGTCATCGCGGATATATCGCACTAAATCAAGCCCCGCATGATTACTTTCCATTACGACATCAATGAGGCCTACAGAGATATTTTGCTCCGTATCTAAGATGGCTTTTGCTTCTTGTGCAGAGTAAGCGTGATGAAATCTCAGTGCTTTATTCTCAAATTTAAAGCCAGATAACACCAGTTTAGTCACTTGGTGAATGTCTTCTTCATCATCTACGACCAGAATATCCCAGTAGGTTTCGGCCATTTTATTTGTAGGGCTTTCTAGCACTTCATCTGAGAACAAAAATCCGCTCACAGATTGCTCCTCTTTTTATGCTGACTCAACGTTAGTATAGTCGGCAGTAACAAGGCCGCTAATCTTGTTGAGGTTTTTTCTCGATATTTTGCAATTCTAGTTCGATTGCATCGCAAGATATGTGGATTTCATAAAGAGAAAGTAACAAAGACAAGGTTAGGCTACAGAGGCTCGCGCCAAACAATGTAACGCCAAGTAAGGATATTTCAAGGAACAAGGCAAACATTGAAGACGTGCAAAGTAAAAACGCGATGACACCCCATACTTGCATTCGTCTGATCAATCTAATTCGTTTTCTTAAGTTCTCGATTTGCGCTTTAACCAAGGTCCTTATGGTGTCGCCTTCTCGGGCGTTTAATTCACGGATCAATTGTGCGAGTACCAAAAAACGATTGGTATAGGCAAGTAGCAATAAAGAAATTGCTGGGAATAATAGGCCCGGTGTTGTTAGAGTCATAATTGTATTTTAATGAAGTAGTTTGATGTTTAAGTGTGATGACAATGAATGATTTTATCAAGAAACAAATGAGCACATTAAGTGCTAATTCAATAGTGAAGATAATGCAATGAGCAAACAGTCTTTTCATTGGGTGCAATTGTGCGCTATCAGCGGCTTTGTTGAAGCACATTTACTCAAAGGCCAACTAGAACAAGCGAATATTCAGGTTCGCTTACAAGGTGAGCATTTATCAGGAGCAATTGGTGAAATTCCAGCAGAGCAAGCTGCCATCAAGCTCTTTGTTTATGCAATAAAATTACCCGAGGCTCAGGAAATATTGGTAAACTATCACAAATCACGTCATCGCAGTGCTGCCGAGCTGTCGGATTGGCTATGTAACCACTGTGCAGAATTAAATGGACCAGCGTTTGAATATTGCTGGCAATGTGGAAATAAGCATGAGCAAAGCAAATAACTTTCAAAGAATTAGAGAGTTAAATTATCTTCAAAAGGCAGTCCTAGGTGCTGCCATTATTGAGCGTATGTTGCCAAATTACTCGCTATTTAGTGAGGCAACAGGCTTTGGCGACGAGCAAGTACTCAGAAATGCGCTGAATTTAATCTGGGAGAAAATATTACTGCCAAAGAGTAAAATTAGCTTAGAAAAGCTGGTTGAAAAGGTAGAACCAAATGTACCTGAGCTCAGAGAGTTTGATATGTTTGGTACCTATCCCGCAATCGACGTAGCAACAGCGCTGTTAGGCATGTTGCAAGGTCTGATGACAAAAGATGAACATGAGTTTGTAAGCGTTGCCAAAATTTCTCAGGCAACGGTAGCTAAATACATCGAGTTTATGTTGATGGCAGAAGATATATCTCCAACGAATGAGTTAGTGCGTGAGCACCCACAGATGCAGTATGAAATTGAAATCCTCGCTGAGCTTATCGAACATGTGGAAAATATGGGGCGTATTAGCAGCGAATCGGTGAAGTCACTGAGGGCTTTAGCATTAGCTGACGGCCAAACAAATATTGGTTTGGAACTTGAGTAGTTGATTTCGTATAATCAACGGCTGCAGTAAAGAGTTTGGAGAAAGTAACTTGCGTATTTTGGGTATAGAATCCTCATGTGATGAGACGGGTATTGCTATTTATGATGATGAGCAAGGGCTGTTGGCACATCAATTATATTCTCAGGTAAAAGTACACGCCGATTATGGTGGGGTAGTGCCTGAACTTGCTTCTCGTGATCATGTACGCAAAACAATCCCTCTTATTGAAGCTGCTTTCGCCCAAGCGGGTTGTGGTCCCGAAGATCTTGATGGCATTGCTTATACCGCAGGGCCGGGTTTGGTCGGTGCTTTGTTGGTTGGCACCTCAATTGGTCGCTCGTTAGCATTTGGTTGGGGGATCCCAGCCGTTGCCGTACATCATATGGAAGGCCATTTGCTTGCCCCAATGCTTGAAGACGATAAACCAGAGTTCCCGTTCGTTGCGCTGCTAGTCTCTGGTGGCCATACCATGATGGTCAAAGTCTCAGGTATCGGTGAATATGAGGTACTTGGTGAATCTGTGGACGATGCCGCTGGTGAAGCATTTGATAAAACTGCCAAGCTGCTCGGTCTTGATTATCCTGGTGGCCCAATGCTTGCGAAAATGGCGACTCAGGGCCAAGCCGGGCGATTTACTTTTCCAAAACCGATGACAGACAGACCTGGTCTGGATTTTAGTTTCAGTGGATTAAAAACCGCAGCGGCAAACACGATCCGTAATGAAGGCGATGACGAGCAAACGAAAGCAGATATTGCTCATGCTTTTCAAACCGCAGTCGTAGAAACGCTAGCGATCAAGTGTAAGCGAGCACTGAAAGAAACAGGCATTAAAAGCCTGGTGATTGCAGGTGGCGTCAGCGCCAATACTGAACTTAGGCAAAAGCTTGAGCGCATGATGCTTGGTATGAAAGGGCGAGTTTATTACCCGCGCACTGAATTTTGTACAGACAATGGGGCGATGATAGCTTATGCAGGAATGCAGCGCCTAAAAGCAGGTCAGCATGCGCCACTTGATATGAAGACTAAACCGCGTTGGCCGCTGGATAGTCTAGAAAAAGTCTAGGGCCTGTTGAACTTTGCTGTTTAATTTTTGTTCTCCTGAGTGTGTTTTGGTCGCGACGCTCGACTTGCCGCCTAGTAATCTAGGCAAAAGTTGAGCAACAATGAACAAAGCGCACTCAGGTGAACCCAAAGGGCAGCGCTTGATTAGCATTTCTACTGTGTTCTCGCCTGACTCACATAGAATAACTATGCTACGCAGGCTCTGCCTTGTACAAATACCAATCAAACTGCTGCAAAAACAAACTTGAAAGGTAAACAGGCCCTAGTCTTTAGACTTTTTCCCCAACTTGGGCTCTTTACCACTCAAGAGCCTTTTAATATTTGCTCTATGACGAATAATAATCACCACAGTTAAAAAGCTTACCGGCACCGTATAAAGCGGTTTTATCCACCATGTGTAAAGTGGAGCAGCTGCGACTGCGACAATCGCTGCGAGTGAAGAGTAGCGTGTTAGCGCTAGCACCACGAGCCAAGTACTAATCAATAGCCCACCCAATGACAAGCCGATGGGTAATAGCGCACCAAATGCTGTTGCTACTGCTTTACCACCGTTAAAGTGGAAGAAAATAGGATAAATGTGACCAAGGCATGCGCTTACGGCTATGGCACCTAGCCATACAGGCTCTATTTTCAGAAAGTAAGCTCCCCACACTGGGATGGTTCCCTTTAGAATATCGAAGACGAGCACCAGCGCAGCTGGGATCTTTCCTCCCAACCTTAATACATTGGTTGCGCCCGGATTATTAGACCCATTAAAGCGTGGATCTGGTAGGTTGAATAACCGACACACCAGAATCGCTGAGGAAATCGATCCCAATAAATAAGCACATACGCACATTAAACTGATTAACACTGTCTTCCTTATTTTTTATTGCGTTGTTTTGGGCTATGATCGGCGGTCTTAAGTCCTGCACAGATCGCGAATTGCGATTAGAAAATGCGGGTGAATTACAGCGATAAACATGTTTGGAGTTTACATGGATAAAGTCTATATCTCACAGCTACACGTCGAAGCCATAATAGGAGTGTACGACTTTGAAAAAGAAAGTAAACAAAGCCTTTACTTTGATGTTGAGATGTTGACCGATATTAGCGCTGCCGCTCTTCATGACGATATTAATTTGGCGGTTGATTATGCCAAAGTGAGTGAGCGTATTATTGCGCATACCCAAGCAAAGCCCGTTGAGCTATTAGAAACCTTAGTTGAACAACTTGCTGCAATGATCCTAAATGAATTTAATGTACAACAAGTGCTTATAAAAGTGAGTAAACCTGCTGCCGTGCCACAAGCACAAACGGTTGGTGTAGAAATTGTGCGTAAGAAGTAGAATTATCATGGCACAAATTTTTATCAGCCTCGGCTCAAATATAGAAAAAGAAAAAAATTTGCTGAGTGGCTTGAGGGTATTGATAGAACACTTTCCCGATTTTCAACATTCAAGTGTTTTTGAGAGTGAAGCCGTCGGGTTTGCAGGAAATAACTTCTACAACTCGGTCTTTGCGGCACAAACACCGCTGTCTTTAGATGAAGTGTATAAACTGCTCAAGTCGATAGAATACGATCATGGTCGTCGCTGTAGTGAAAAGAAGTTTAGTCCACGCACATTAGATCTCGATATTCTCTTTTATGACCACCTTATTTGTTCATCACCCGCTCAGTTGCCTCGGGATGAAATAACCAAAAATGCCTTCGTGCTTCAGCCATTAGCTGAACTAGCTCCTGATTTTATCCATCCTGTTGAGGGTAAAACCATTGCTCAGTTATGGCAGGAGTATCACAACCCAACTCAAAAATTATGGAAAGTGGAGTTTCCCAAGCAATGAGCTTTATTGAGATTGTCGTCCTTGCAATTATTCAAGGTCTCACTGAATTTTTACCTATTTCGAGTTCAGCCCACTTACTGCTACCCTCTCAGATACTAGGTTGGCAAGATCAGGGTCTTGCCTTTGATGTTGCTGTTCATGTCGGTACTTTGCTGGCTGTCGTTATTTATTTTCGACAAGACATTGTCAACCTACTGGCAGGATGGTTCAAATCATTCTCAGGTACGCATTCGAAAGAAAGCCGGCTGACTTGGTGTATTGTGGTTGCCACTATTCCATTCGTGATCTTAGCCCCACTACTTAAGGATATCGTAGAAGTTTATTTACGTAGTGCTTGGGTGATTGCAACATCGACGATAGTATTTGGTTTACTGCTTTGGTATGCCGACGTGAAAGCGAAACAAATCAAAGACGAATTTGCCTTAAACTGGAAAAGCGCGCTGATATTGGGACTTGCGCAAATTACCGCTGTTATTCCCGGCACATCGCGTTCAGGTATTACCATCACCGCAGGTTTATTACTCGGGCTTGATAAGAAAAGTGCGGCGCGCTTTTCGTTTTTAATGTCTATTCCGGTCATTTCTATGATGGGACTGTATTACAGTTTAGAGCTTGCTACGGGCGATGAAGTGGTTGATTGGAATGCGCTATTAAGTGGTGCGGCACTGTCGTTTATCTCAGCTTATGCCTGCATCTTCTTTTTCCTGAAAATCATAGAGCGCATGGGCATGATGCCATTTGTCATTTACCGCTTGTTACTTGGGGTAGGGTTAATCGCTTTCTTGAGCCTAAGTTAATCGAGGCTTTGAATAATCCAGCAAGATTAACAGAAAAGCCAGCTTGATGAAGCTGGCTTTTTCAATATACTAGACTGCATTAAGCAATTTGCTTTTCCGCAAGGCATAATTCCATGGTCGCTTTTAATAGTCTATAAAGGTTTATCGACGCGTCAATTTCTTCTTTGCGGTTTGTTAAGCTCTCAATATTTAAGCCCAGCGAAATATCTAGATGTGAGCAGCTTTTTAAGATTTGATCTAGATTCTCTCTACAAATACGAATTGACTCACTTAGTGTGTTTTCTGAATCTAACATGCGCCATTTGGTTGCTTCAGGTACTGAGATCCCCAGCCACTCCATAAACTGCAAGGTCTTTTCTCCACCACATGGAGTAAAGGTAAGAATAATGCGTTTTGGTTTTTGCCCTTGCTGTTTACAGGTGCGGGCATAACTTGTGATTAGATCTATGGTTGCCTGAGCGTCATACACCGCTTGTGATACAAAGAACTGGCAGCCTTGCTCTGTTTTATCAATTAATCTTTCGTGTTCATTGCGCTTACTGGCGTGGCGTTCTGCGATGGTTACACCACCCAAGAAAAAGTCATCTTGGTGATGCTTCAATACATCATAGGCTTCAGAAAGCGGTAACTTAATATCGCCTTGTGAAGACGGACTGCCCACTAATACTAGATTGTTTAACCCATATTGCTGTTTGGTGCTGCTTAACCAATTGCTAAAAGCTTCACTATCGCGCTGTGCCACACTTTTATACGTAATTACATCAAGGTGTGATAATTCGCGGATCAACTGGCTATATTCACACGGATCAACGGTGTGCTTAAAAGGAAATGGACGTGGTACTTGAGTACGGCTGCTTTCATCTTGAATGTCATAGATGATCACGCCGTCGTATTCAATCTCATGTAAACGGCCCAAAAGCTTAGCGGCAATTGATTTTAGCTGCTCTGGGTCGGTGCCAATCTTAGGTGGTGTGGTACCAATTAAATATACCCCTTGGTTAGGGTCAATGATTTTCTCTTGAAGCGTTAAAGCCATAATCCTCATTCCACAAAAGCATTTCTGTATCTCTTTATTAATATAGCAGCCATTTAGACGTCTAGATAGATTTTTTTAATGAAAGAATTTCAATAATTATGAATTTATCTCAAGCACTCAAATCAAAATTTCATATTTGTTTACACATTAGGATGGTAAATCACCTTGGAAATTAGCGAATTAGTATGACTTTGGGGCATAATCAGGAGGTTTACTAACGTAAGTGAACACGACTTACTTAGAATAAAAAATATGATTAGGACCAAATTCATGAAATTCAAATTACTAGCAACTAGCTTTGCCGTAAGCTTAGCGCTTAGTGGCTGCGCAGCGACGAATTCAGACCAAACTCAACAATCAGCTGTAAGTACTCAAGCTGCCCAATCCAATAAAGTATTCGCCCAAGATTATGTTTTGGAAGAGCTAGAAAATGGCCTTCGCGTCATGGTAGTTAAAACTAACTATCCTGATGTGGTATCGCTACAAATTCCGGTTTCTGTTGGTTCGCGTAATGAAGTCGAAGCGGGTAAAACCGGCTTTGCTCACTTCTTTGAGCATATGATGTTCAAAGGCTCAGAAAAGTATCCACAAGACGTTTATTCGGACATTTTGAAAAATTCAGGTGTTGATAATCGTGCCTACACCACCAATGACTACACGAACTACCACCTAAATTTCTCGAAGCAGCATTTAGATAAAGTATTAGAAATCGAAGCGGATATCTTTCAAAACCTGACTTACAGTGAAGAGCAGTTTCGTACCGAAGCACTAACCGTGAAAGGTGAATACCTTAAAAATAATGCCAGTCCAGTTCGAAAACTGCTTTCTGCGGTAAGAAAAGAAGCATTTGATAAGCATACCTATAAACACACAACGATGGGCTTTTTTGAAGACATCGAAGCAATGCCAGATCAAATGGCCTATGGTAAAATCTTCTTTGAACGTTTTTACAAGCCAGAATACGTATCGCTTGTCATTGTGGGTGACGTAGATCCAAAAGAAACCATGGCTATGGTGAAAAAGCACTGGGGTAATTGGAAAAAGGGTGACTACCAAGCTGATATTCCTGTTGAGCCAAAGCAAGACAAAGCGCGTTACGTTCACGAAAAATATGATGGCTTACCGGGTCACTGGTTGCTAGTTTCATATAAAGGTGCTGCATGGGAGCCGAAGAAAAAAGACCGAGCGGCACTTGATCTCGTCTCACAGCTTTATTTCTCTGAAAACTCAGCGCTGTATCAAGAGCTAGTGGTAGACAAACAGCTTGCAAGCCAAATGTTTACTTATAATCCTGAAACCAAAGACCCTGGTCTTCTGCATGTTTTCGTTAAAGTTGAAGACGAAAAGGATTTGGCAACCGTGCGTGATGCAATCAATCACACTTACGCAAAAGCACGTACCGAGCTGGTAGATGAAAACAAACTTGCAGCACTTAAATCAAACCTAAAGTACAGCTTTATTAACGGCCTTGACTCATCACAATCTATTGCTTCGACACTCGCGCGCTACATGCACTTTGAGCGTGACCCTGAAGTGATAAATGAGCTATATGCAAGTGCTGATAAAGTCACTGCAAAAGATATTCGTGATATTGCCAATAAATATTTTGTGGACAGCAGCCGCACCACGGTGACTATGTCTGCACTTGAGTCCGTTTCTGGTTTTGATAAGGAAGTTAGCTTAGATAAATTAGTCGCAAAAATGGACAAGCCAGTTACGCGTCATTTTAACGTGTTAGACAAGACCAATAATTCACCGCTGGTAGATGTGAATTTTCTTTTTTACACAGGTGCTGCCGCAGATCCTGAAGGTAAAAAAGGTCTTGCTGCGCTTACTGCGGCTATGATTGCCAAGGGCGGAAGTGAGTCGCAATCATACAAAGAAATTCAAAAGGCGCTGTACCCGATCGCTGGTAGCTTTGGTTATCAAATCGATAAAGAAATGATTTCTTTACGTGGTCGTATTCACAAAGACAATGCTGATCAATGGTATGGCATTGTGAGCCAGCAGCTCTTGAGCCCAGGGTTCAGAGAAGATGATTTTAAACGTCTGAAAAAAGAGTTAATTGATGGCATCAAGGCTGGTTTGAAAGCGTCAAATGATGAAGAGCTAGGTAAAGAAGTGCTTTATCACGAGCTGTACAAAGGCCATCCATACGAAAGCTATAACTTTGGTGATTTATCAGACTTAGAAGCAATTACTCTAGATGACGTTAAGGCTTTTTACGCTCAGCAATTTACTCAAGCCAAACTCAACGTGGGTATCACAGGTGCACTCGATAAACAGCTAAAAGAAACGATGTTTAACGACCTTGCGGCTTTACCTAAAGGCGAAGAAGCGCGTTTACAAGTGCCTGATGCCCCTAAGTTATCTGGTCATCATGCAACCATCGTAGAAAAGAATGCAAAATCAACAGCGGTCTCTTTTGGTTTTCCAATCGACACGGTTCGTAGCAGCAAAGACTGGGCTGCGCTTTGGTTAGTGCGTTCATATTTTGGTGAGCACCGCAGTTCAAACAGCCACTTGTACCAACGTATCCGTCAGGTTCGTGGTATGAACTATGGCGACTACGCTTATATCGAATACTTCCCTCGTGGTATGTTCCAAACTAAGCCTGATGCAAACCTAGGTCGTAGTGAGCAAATTTTCCAAGTGTGGTTGCGCCCACTTCGTTCTAATAATGATGCCCATTTTGCCACGCGTACGGCATTGTTTGAACTCGATAAGCTGATCAAAGAAGGGATGAGCCAAGCAGACTTTGAAGCAACACGTAACTTCTTAATCAACTTTGTGCCGCAAATGGTGGCGAGCCAAGATAGGCAGCTAGGTTATGCACTTGATAGCCAGTTCTACAATACCGACGAATTTGTTGCCTATGTAACAAAGCAGCTAGCGTCGCTGTCTGTTGAAGACATCAACCGTGTTATCAAAGAGAATTTGCAAACCGAAGATATTCACTATGTGTTTATCACCGGTGATGCGAAAGATATGGCGAAGCGTCTAAGTGCTGAGCAGTCATCTCCTATGACTTATAACACCAAAAAGCCTGACGCATTACTGGCTGAAGATGCTGAAATTGCTACATACCCGCTCAATATTCCAAGTAAGAATATTAAAACGTTAGATGTAGAAAAAGTGTTTGAATAGCTATTATTCAGCTTATACCAATTGAATTAATTCTCTAATCAATTTGAAGGGTGAAATAGCATATTAGCTTCGTTAAAAATTTCTCATTTAGAACAACTAAATAGCAAAATTTTTGCCTTTCTACTAATG
>NZ_PNDS01000038.1 GCF_005886535.1 Pseudoalteromonas sp. S2755 | reverse complement strand
GAAATTCCGGCGGAGGGTGGGCCGCTGCCGCCAGCGGGGCACCACATATTTAGTGTGCCGACTTAGCTCAGTTGGTAGAGCAACTGACTTGTAATCAGTAGGTCATCCGTTCGACTCGGATAGTCGGCACCACTTTATTTAGGCGAAAGCCTGTATTTTCTAGATAATTTAGTTATTTAGATACTAGAAAAATTTGCCCAGATAGCTCAGTCGGTAGAGCAGAGGATTGAAAATCCTCGTGTCGGTGGTTCGATTCCGCCTCTGGGCACCATCCTTTAAAAAACCTCGCAATCGCGAGGTTTTTTGCTTTCTGATACTTTATATTTCTTATCTTTGCAAAAAATAGACCTATCTGATTACAACTGAGATTTACTTTTCAAAATACAGTGCTTAATATGCAAAAATGAAACTGGTTATCATTTGCATTTTTAAAGGTTTGATGTGAGAGAGAGCAAGGTCTTGCTAATCGAAGACGACTGTACTTTAGGTACCTACTTGGTAGATTTATTGCAAAAGTCAGGATATCAAGTTGATCAGTGCTTTGATGGTGAGTCGGGACTACGAGTTGCGCAGTTACAGCAACATGATTTGATCCTTTTGGACAATATGTTGCCAAAATTAGATGGTGTTTCTTTGTTAAAAAAGCTGCGAGCAACGAGTCAGATCCCTGTTGTAATGGTGTCTGCAAAGGGGGCCGAGGAGGAGCGCATTATAGGTTTGGCACATGGGGCTGATGACTATATTGCTAAACCTTTTAACTCCACTGAGTTGCTCTTGAGAATGGAAAGTATTCTTAGGCGAAGCCAAAATATAATCCAACTCTCTATACCGTCAGAGATTTCCATTGATGGCCTCACACTAAACTCGCAGACTCAATCGGTTTATGTCCATGGCGAAATATTAGAGTTCACACCAATTCAGTTCAAGTTGCTTTGGGAGCTTGCTTCACGGCCACATACAATCATAACCAAACCTGACTTATATCTGTCTGTGCTTAATAAAAAATTAGGTGCATATGATAGGAGTTTAGATATGCACTTAAGTCGAGTACGCAGAAAGCTTAATGAAGCAAACTGGCATGGTGAGCGTTTACAAACTGTGCATGGAAAAGGTTATTGTTTTAAATGAAACGAAATATTTTGTGGAAACTGAGCTTAATCTTAGCTGCTGGTTTGGTCGCTTTTTTCTATTTACTGCATGCCTTAACACTTAAAACAGAAGAAAGTATGAGTATGATAGCTGTAAGCGATAGAATCCAGATGATGAATTGGAAGTCTGAAGCTGAACGACTCTACTTGGCTAACAACCAAGAAGCGCTAGAAGCTTGGATAAAAAACCTAATGAAAGAAGAATCTACATGGGTATCAATCGCGAGTTTTGACGCTATTCATTTAGCTGGAGAGCCAATAGATCAAAATATCGTTGGCAGCTATCACTTTGGTCGGAGCATTGAATGGAAAATACATTTATATTTTGAATCGAATCCAATAATGGAACTTCCATTCGAGTCTTCTAATGCAAGCTTACTCATAAAGTTGCCAGAGCGAATGCGGCCTGGGAGCTACTGGAATACGACTAAATTTATGCTTCAGGTACTCATTCCTATGGCAGTGTTGGCCGTATTATCCATCTTTCTTTATCGACATATCATTATTCCATTGCGACAGCTGGATAGTGCAACAAGTGCTTTTAGTAAAGGCAATTTTAAAGTAAGACTTGGAAAGTATCTTGGCAAGCGCAATGACGAGTTTTCACATTTAGCCTCTACGTTCGATCAGATGGCATCAAGGATCGGGGAGCTAATTGCAAGTCAACGTCAGCTAATCGCTGATCTGTCACATGAACTTAGAACTCCGCTAACTCGCCTAGATATTGCGGTTAGTAACTTTGAAGAGAATGATAGCCAGCGACACCTAGAACGTATTGCACGTGAATCTCAACAGATTAGAAAGTTGGTCGAAGATTCACTCACTTTGGCTTGGCTAGATAATGAAAATCCAATGTTACAGAAGGAAAGCGTAGATTTAGTAGACCTTTTGGATGTGTTGATCGATGACGCCAAGTTTGAGTTTCCAGATCGAACGCTGTTATTTGAGCCGCCAAAAAGTGCCGTTGTTGTAAATAGTTGCCATAGAGCACTGTGTCCAGCAATCGAGAATATCATTCGTAATGCCTTACGCTTTACGCCTGAAGGTAAAAAAGTCGAGATAAAACTACAGCGAATAAGCAACGAGTATTTAGTTGAAGTGCTAGATCAGGGGCCTGGGATCCCCGAAGAGTTTATTGAGAAAGTATTTGAGCCATTTTTCCGTGTGGACGATGCTCGTCTCGCACAAAGTGATAGTTTTGGTCTTGGTTTAGCACTTGCTAAGCGACACTTGAGAAGTGTTAGAGCGCGCGTGTCAGCACGTAATTTAGCCAGTGGAGGGTTGGTTGTACAAGTAATAATTCCGATTTCGTAAAATGTAACAATTGTAAAAGTGATTGCTTGAGAAAGCTAAATAGTAATAATTCTGATTCAGCCTTTTAACTGTTGTTTGAGACATGAATCATGCCATTTTTATCCCAAAAAAGTCATTTCTTTAGAAAAACTACCATAGCGTCAGCCGTTTCTCTTACTTGCTTTAGCCTGAGCTTTGGCGTACTCGCAGAGCAATCCGATACAGAAAATGAACTAAAAAAAGTCGAAAGAATTACCGTTGTCGGGGCAACAACAAACTCCGAAATTACACCTGCAGTATTAGCTAACTACCAAGCAAATGACCTAGAAGATATTTTCCGCCATACCCCCTCAGTTACTGTTGGTGGGTCGCTGGGGATTGCACAAAAAATCTTTGTTCGTGGAGTGGAAGACTCAATGGTGAATGTCACTGTAGATGGTGCTCCGCAAACGAGTACACTATTTCATCACATAGGTCGTGTTGCCATTGAGCCTGAGTTATTGAAAAGTGTAGAGGTACAAGCTGGTGCTGGTGAAGCAACATCAGGAAGCGGTGCAGTTGGTGGCGCAATACGTTTTAAAACGAAAAGTGCGGCGGATCTATTGGATGAAAATGACAGGTTCGGTGGAACTGCCAAAGTAAGTTATTTTACCAATGACGGGCATAAAGAAAGTCTATCTTTATATGGTAAGGCAACTGATTCAATCGGTATTTTAGCTTCGTATGTAACAGTTAGCCGAAAAGATATGGAAGATGGTGACGGTAATACGCTTCCAGGAACCGCAGCAGATCAAACATTAGGGTTTATTAAGCTGAATGCCAAGCTGACAGAGTCTCAAGATATTACAGTTAGCTACGAGCAAAGAAAAGAGGACGGTGAGTTTGGCAAGCAAACAAACTGGGCACCACTGGAAAGCGATCCGCTGTTTGCATCTTGGGGTGAGCGCGAGACTCTAGTGCTTAACCACAACTGGTTTTTAAATTCTCTGGTGAATTTAGAGACAACAGTGTATCAAACAAAATCATCATTCAAGCGTGAGCTATATACCTGGGATGCCTCAATCGAAACGATAGGTTTTGATATTCGCAATACCAGTGATATCGGTACTCATTCTATTACTTATGGAATTGAGCACAAAAACGATAAGGTACATTCGCAGTCCTATGAAGACTTTGGTGGGGTTTTTGACGAAGATGGTACTGTGTTAGGGGCTTATGTCCAAGATCATTGGCAAGTTTTTCCTGATCTGCGTTTAAGTTTCGGTCTACGTTTTGATTCCTATGAGTTGGATCATCAAGGTGTGGAAGCAAACTGGGTGAAGGTTGATGGTGTTTGGGTTGTTGAGACTGATGCAGCTGGTGCACCAGTTACATCAACCAGTGAGTTCTCAGCCAAAAAACAGGATGGTTTTAGTAAAAATGTTGGATTGCTGTACAACCTTGCTGATAACTTGACGTTGTCACTTGGCTATGCGGAAGCGCTGCGAGGCAGACAAATTGCAGATGCGTTCACGGTCGGTGAGCTAACGCCGAATGCAAACTTGGTTCCTGAAGAAGTAGAAAATGTTGAACTCGGTATTCAATATAATGATGGTACTTGGATGTTTGAAGCATCCGTATACTCTAGCACAATTAATGGTGTTGTCTTCGACAAGTTTAAAGGGCGTGAAGGGGTTTTCTACGAAAATATCGGTGACTTAGGTAGTGAAGGCTTTGAACTAGTTGGTGGTTATCAAGCTGACAATTTTGATGTAATTGTCAGCTTTAACCATAACAACGTTGAATTGGATAATGTAATATTTAATTGGCCAGATCCCACAGACGCGACATCCACAAACCGCATCGAAGTCGACAATATTGACTTGGCTGCCTACGAATACGGTGGTCTAGGTAATGCGGTTGGAGACTCATTGAACGTAAACTTTAACTATCACTTAAACGATCAGATTAAACTTGGCTGGAATTACAAGTATGTGGCGAGCTTAAATGATATTGAAGTATTTCACCGTTCAATTGAGCTTGGTTGGGTTGAAAAGCTTGAGACAATTGACAAACCAAGCTACCAGTTAGTCGATGCTTATGTTAGCTACGAGCCATTCGACTCTTTGAGAGTCGACCTTTCAATACAAAATTTATTAGATGAGTCTTACCGTAGCCATGGTAGTGTCGCCGATTACGGTCACATTCCTGGTTATGAAGGTGTCGTCGGGATCAAAGAAGCAGGTCGCGATATTAGGCTGACAGTTGCCTATCAGTTCTAGTGTTATTGTCAAAAGAGCTAACTCAAAGGGTTAGCTCTTTTCATTTGGTTATTATGCTAATGAAACCTTTATTTAAGCCAACGCCAGCTGCGCATATTACTTGCCGAGTTTTACTTAGCGTGATTGGTGGTTATGTTATCGCTAACTTGAGTGCCATGCTTATTTCGTACTTACCATCAGACAATAAAGTCGATGGTATTGTCGCGGGAATGATGTCGAGTTTTATTATTTACACTTTGATTGTGATTGTGGTGTTTGCTGTTAAAAGCACTACTAGAGCAATATTTTTTATTGCGCTTTTAGTTGTTTTGCTAAGCGTTTTAGTCATGTATCTAGAAAAGGCTATTTGAGAATGAAAGCGAGATTTCGACAGTCTATGAGTTGGCTACATACGTGGACCGGCGTTGTTTTTGCGTGGATGCTGTACTTCATTTTTGTGACTGGCAGTGTCGGGTATTTTGAAAACGAAATTGATCGTTGGATGAAACCTGAAATCATGGTTTCGAAAGGACTTGAGGATAGCGCAATAACGAATATCGCGACCAGACAACTCAGCATACATGGTGATAATGCATCACAGTGGTATGTAAGCTTTCCCACATCAAGAGATCCATTTATTGAAATCTCTTGGTTAGAGCCTGAGAATGCCGAAAGAAAAACAGCGAAACAATGGCACGAAAGCAGCCTCGACCCAGTGACGGGAGCGCTTATCCGTAATAGACAAACTAGCGGAGGTGAGGCGCTCTACCGTTTGCATTACAATCTACATTATGTACCACAACTTGTAGGCTACATATTAACCAGTATTGCTGCAATGCTAATGCTTATAGGGTTAGTTACTGGTTTAATTATTCACAAGAAAATTTTCGTTGAGTTCTTTACGTTCCGGGCTCAAAAAGGGTTGCGTTCTTGGCTAGATATTCACAATATTTTTAGTGTGCTACCACTACCGTTCCACTTGATGATCACCTATAGCGGGTTATTGCTGCTGATGGGGATCACTATGTCTCCAGTTATTGACCTGCGCTATGGAGAAGGTCAGCAAAATCATCGCCAATTTTATGCGCAATCACAGATAGAGCAAAAGTCACAGCAAATAATCGAGATGCTCCCCACAGAGCTAAGCGTTCAAGCTGCTTTGGCCGATGCTAAACGTCGCTTCAAATCACATAAAGTTAGTTATGTTGGGGTCGTTGAAAGAAATACAGAAAAAGAACACATTGAGATCTGGTTTGAATCGAAAAGTGGTGTCGAATTCGCCTCGTTGCTTGAGTATCGTGCTATTGAAGATAAAGTTATGCTCGAAACCTCACTCGGAAAAGCTGGGGGAGCTGCAAGTGTTTATGATTTCTTGGAGCATTTACATGAGGGGCTATTTGCTGATATTTACCTAAGATGGATTTACTTTTTATCAGGTTTGTTTGGCGCAGCGATGGTAGCTACTGGCCTTATGATATGGTTGAAAAAGCGTAAGGCAGTGAATAGCACTAATAAAATCCTAACGAGTATTATAGAGCGCATAAATATTGCGATGATCCTTGGGCTTCCTATAGCGATAGCGTCTTACTTTGCTGGTAATCGGTTATTGCCAATAGACTTTCCAAGCCGAGCAGCTTGGGAAATGCATATACTTTTTATAACGTTAGGTTTATGCATACTCTATTGTGGATTAGCCTCAAAAAAATGGCTTTGGCAGCGAATGTTATGCTGTGCTGCTTTGCTATATGGGGTACT
The DNA here is from genome assembly GCF_005886535.1 of Pseudoalteromonas sp. S2755. GTDB lineage: Bacteria > Pseudomonadota > Gammaproteobacteria > Enterobacterales > Alteromonadaceae > Pseudoalteromonas. The sequence goes on along the minus strand of NZ_PNDS01000038.1, from coordinate 2,654 downwards.
ACCTATACTTAACGCACTAACAACGGAACATAATATATGGCTTAGTTGGATAAATAGCGATTGGCTGATGGTTGGATTTGATTTAACGGTATTATTTATCTCTATTTGCTTTGTAGCAGCTTTTTGGGTTGTACATTGCCGACAAGAAGACATCAGTGTTAAGGCGGCCCAATGAAGTTAATTGTTGTTTTGTTTGTATTACTTTTCTTAGCCTTTGCGTTGTTGAATTTATCCTTGTCACGACATAGGGTGAAGCTCTCTAACAGAGACGGATCATTCGGTGTGGGTCAACAACGACGATTTAGGATATTCGGATACTTACTTTTATTTATTACGGTGGCTTTTGCTACAGCGATGTGGGGTGTCTCTTTAGGGCTAGTTTATTGGTTCGCCACAGCAACACTCACATCAATTTTGGTGGTTTTGTTGTAGGACTTACAAACCTAAATTTTTCAGCTTTTTAAATAGGTGCTAATGACTTTCTAATGGGCTTTAGTTTAATGCAACTGATTTACTCAATTCCCATGCAGCTGGCGTAAAAGCTGGTAGTGGCGGGCCAGTCACTAAAAACAGCAACTACGCCAACTTGTTTTGCCAATATGTCTAACACCCTAAGTATATCGCCATCATGCTTAACTGAGTTCTTTACGGATTGATAATACCAACCACCGCCGTTCGCTAAAGGGCCTGAGCGCTCTAAAGACCAAGCAATTATCTTTAATCCTGCGCGTTTAGCGGCGAGGGCGTATTGCGACGGAATGATATCGCCGTTTTTATCTTCGCTAATGAGCATCCAAATTGGTGGAGCGATAATTTTTACCTTATTTTTAACTAAGTCTTCCATTGACGGTTGCCAAGTACTTGGTTTGTTAATATCAAAATGTTCGCCAGCTTCTCTACCATCAAGAAATACGGCATGGTTTGCAAACTCTGGCGCATGTTTTATCCAGTACTGAATATCTTGGTAAGAAAAGGATTGTGGAAAAACTTGAGATGGGGGGACATTGTGCTCAGTATATTCATCCAGCATTTTTTGTGCGAGCTGACTTTGGCTTAACCCATTAAAGGGCATTGGCACTTCTGGCGTTTTTAACTCAGGAGTCATATTTACACCAAGTTGCTTAAATAAAGCAATGCTTTCGCTGTGGGTCATTAATGTACCAGAACTTGCATAAAGATCTGTACGCCAATTGGGCGTACCTTTGACAAACCCTGCTACTGTGGTTGCTTGAATATTCACACCATCCATTTTTCCTTTTAGTTGCTTGAATTCTGCTAAGGTAATATCTGAGGTGCAGCATTGAGCAGACGCAAGTTTACCTAAGTCTGGATCCGCTGGTTTGAAGGGTTGTCTACACTTACTAGCAAGCTCAGGTTGTAACAAAATATCGGTTGTTGCATGGAGATCACATTGTGCATGGCGGCAAACGAGAGTCTTGTCTTTGGTGAAGGTTACATCGCATTCGAGCGTGCCAGCTCCCATTTTTGCGGCGGCAATATATGATTCTTTGGTGTGTTCAGGGTAGAAAAGTGGCGCACCGCGATGTCCTATGGAAAAACGTGTGCGCTTGATTGGTTTATCTAAACAGCTTGCAAGCTTTTCTTTCAGCTCACCATCTGGGAGTTGCGAAACCAAAAATTGAGGCCGTGTGCCGACATCAAACTGTTTTGTTGCCTGACACCCCGTTAAAAATACTGTTAACCAGATAAGGCTTAATGTTAGGCGCATAGTGACTCCGCTAAATACTTGCAAAAACGTAAGTAGAGCATGAGTTTTTGACAGCTAGATGTCAGTCATACGAGCGTCTTACCTATATTGCTGACGATAGTTCTCTACCCAGAGTTTGGTAGCTCCGCACACTGCAACGGGCATCACGATGAGGTTAACAAATGGAATTGAGGTCAGTATAAATACCGCAAAGCCAAAGCCATAAGACAGCCCTTGTTTACTCTTCAAATCGTCTTTCATTTGCTTGAAATGAATTTTATGGTTATCAAACGGGTAATCATTATATTGCACGCTGTACATCCAACACGTAAACATAATCCATAAAATTTGCCCAACAATCGGTAGCATCCAAAGTAAGATGAAAAAGCCGAGTGCACGTGGAAGGTAGTAGCAGAGTTTGGTCCATTCTCGACCCAACATTCGCGGCACATCTTTTATGGTATCAATTAACTTATCATCATTGATGTGTTGGTTGGTCAGGTAAAGTTCTACTTTTTCGGAGAGTAAGCCATTGAAAGGCGCAGCAATAAAGTTGGTTATCACCGTAAAAATCATACTATAACTGAAAAGTATCACTAAGATAGCAATTGGCCACATTAGCCATTCCAGCCAATTGAGCCAGTCTGGTAATAATCCGTTGAGATAAGTAAACCCTTGGGTCAGCCAGTCATAAAGAAAAAAGAGCGACGCACCAAATAGCAATACATTGATTGTTAGAGGAATAAATACAAAACGTTTTAATCCTTTTTGGGTGATCAAAGAAAAGCCGGCAATAAAGTACTCGATACCGCGTGATAGTTGCACTGTACACCTCGTGTTGTAATACCAATTATTCTTAATACTTGTTCAATTTGAAGGAGTAAACCTGACGCTAGCTGCGTTAAAAATTTCTCATTTAGAACAACTAAATAGCAAAATTTCGCCT